>NZ_LMJZ01000007.1:0-124995 GCF_001421155.1 Sphingomonas sp. Leaf5
CGGCCGATCGCCCGGATGCCCATGCCGTTCATGTACATCTCGATCGCCAAAGCTTTCGTCTCGGCACTGAACCTGGGCTGGCTGTCGGTGCAGTATCGACCGCAGGCCCGGCACACATAGCGCTGATGCCCCGACTTGCGGCCCCGCTTGATCAGGTCGGTCCCCTCGCACGCTGGACAACGCATCCTGTCCTCCCCGTCCCAAATCAAAGGAACACAGAAGAATCCAAAACGCGCCTCGTGTAAACAGTCCCCGCGCAGTCGGGGGTCCAGCGTTCCAGACACAAGCCATTGTTTTGCTTGGCTCTGTACCCCCGCCTGCGCGGGGGCACGGTGAGTTTCTGGCCAAGCTTCCGACTTTTGCAGAGGTTTCGCCGTTGCCGAAGTACGCCAAGAATACGAAGCTTCTTGCGACGTTCGCAGCCCTACTGCTTCGCCCGGCTTAAAACGCCTCTGAAGCCGATAAGAGCGTCGCCTTAATCCGGTCGCCGTCCACCACGACCCGGTCCGCGTCCTTCCGGTCCCCGAACGCGACCACCGCCCGGACGAACCCCTTCAGGTCGCTCGAACCCGCGCACCGCGCCGGCCCCTTGTCTCGGCGACTGGCCGGACCCGCGTGGCACATATTCGAACCCCCGCCGTCGCTCGAAGCCCGGCCGGGTCGCGCTGCCCGGTGAGGCATCCGGCTGACCGGGAACCGGGGACTGGCTCGATCCACGCGGTACATAGTCGAACCCGCGTCGACGATCGAAGCCCGGCCGCGCGGCACCATCCGGCCGCACGTCCGGCCTGCCACGCCAGCCGCCTGGGCGACCGGGCAGCGGCGACTGGCTGCTCCCCCGCGGGACATTCTCGAAGCCGCGCCGCCGGTCGAACCCCGGTCGATCCCACCGATCCCAGCGCGGCCGCCCATTGCCCCGGTCGCCGCGCCACTGGCCGCGCCGCTGCTCCCAGAAATAACGCTGGCGGTCGTTCCAGCGGAACGGCCGGCGATAGCGGTCATAGACGTAATAGCCGGTGCCCGGATAATAATAGTCGCCGAACCATCCCCAATACGGATCGCCGAACCCGGCGGCATAGGGATCGCCGTAGCCGCCATAACCGCCGCCGCCATAATAGCCCGATCCGACGCCGACCCCGACGCCACCATAACCAAGATCGCCATAGGCGCAGGCGGATACGCTTGCGCCCGCCGCCAGTGCCAGCACGATCGCGCGCAGCCGGTAGAACATGCGATTGCTCCCGCGGGTCGCTCGCCTGTGTAGAACGGCTGTCGCGCCCGATATTGGATAATGACGTAAAACGATCGTTCGACGCGGCCGGTTCCTGTACGCCGCCGTCCCGGCATGGCACGATATCGTGCCGCTTGCCCGCTGCCGTCCGAAACGATTAGAGCGTGCCACATGCCGACTGCCGCCCTCGCCGCCCATTCCGGGATCGTTCCTCCCCGCGAGGGCTTTGCGGTGTCCGATGTCGCGGCGTTCGCGGCGTTCGTGTTCATGGTGGTGCTGGCCCGGCGGGCGATCCGCAACCGCAAGCGCAAGGACTGACATGGACGCGTTCGATCGGCTCGAATCGGTAATCGTCAGCCGAATCGGCGGCGATCCTACCCAATCCTATGTCGCGAAGCTCCATGCACGCGGCACGGGCAAGATCGCGCAGAAGGTCGGCGAGGAGGCGGTAGAATGCGTCATCGCCGCATGCAGCGGTGACCGTGCCGGCCTGATCGGCGAGGCGGCCGACCTGATGTTCCACCTGACGCTGCTGCTGCGGACAAGCGGCATCACGCTGGACGACGTCCGCGCCGAACTGACCGCCCGCGAGGGCCGCTCGGGCATCGCCGAAAAGGCTGCCCGTCCCAAGGAGTGATCCCATGCCGATCAATGCCACCCAGGCGTATGATTCCGACAACATCTTTGCCCGCATCCTGCGCGGCGAGATCCCGGCGAAGCGCGTGTACGAGGATGATTTCGCCCTCGCCTTTCACGACATCGCCCCGCAGGCACCGGTTCATCTCCTCGTGATTCCGAAGGGCGCGTACGTATCGTGGGACGATTTTTCCGCGCGCGGGAGCGATGCGGAAATCGCCGGTTTCGTGCGGGCAGTGGGACAGATCGCCCGCGACAACGGACTGGTCGAACCGGGCTATCGCCTGCTCGCCAATATCGGCGGAGACGGCGGACAGGAGGTGCCGCATCTGCACGTCCACCTGTTCGGCGGGCAGCCGCTGGGACCGATGCTGTCGCGATAGGACAGCTTTATTACACGAAAGGAATTGCACGGACGGTTTTTGCGGGTAGCATCGCCCAATTCAAAAAAGGGCACCGCCCGTGCAAGCGCGGTGCATCCAGGGGATCGCTTCATGATATTCGGGCGCGTCAAACCACTCGACGCCATTCTCGCCGCCGCCGAAGGAAAGTCGCTGCCCCGCACCCTGGGCGCGCTCCAACTGACGCTGTTCGGCATCGGATCGGTGATTGGCACCGGCATCTTCGTCCTGACCGCTGCCGGCGCGCAGAAGGCCGGACCGGGACTGATGCTGGCATTCGCCATCGCCGGGCTGATCTGCGTGGTCGCGGCGCTATGCTATGCCGAGATCGCATCGATGATCCCGGTCGCGGGATCGGCCTATACCTATACCTATTCGGTGATGGGCGAACTTCTGGCATGGACGGTCGGATGGGCGCTGGTCCTTGAATATGCGGTCGCGGCCTCTGCGGTCGCGGTCGGATGGTCGGGCTATTTCAGCGGCACGATCCTCAATGAATTCTTCGGGATACAGTTGCCGGCATGGCTCGCGGCCGGACCGTTGGCGCTGGGTGGCGCGCCGGGCGGGTTCATCAACCTGCCGGCGGTGCTGATCGCACTGCTGGTCACCGGGTTGCTCATCATCGGCACCAGCGAGAGCGCGAAGTTTAACGCGATCCTTGTCGCGATCAAGGTCGTGGCGCTGACCGTGTTCATCGCGCTGACCCTGCCGTCCGAACAGTTCAGCGCCAGCCGGTTCAACCCGTTCCTTCCGGCGGGTGTCTTCGGCGGCTGGGGTACCGGCGTCGGGGCGGTCGGCGCGGCGGCGACGATCTTCTTCGCCTATGTCGGGTTTGACGCTGTCTCGACCGCTGCGGAGGAAACGAAAAATCCGCAACGCAACGTGCCGATCGGCCTGATCGGGTCGTTGCTGTTCTGCACCGTGTTCTACATCCTCGTGGCGGCCGGCGCGATCGGCGCGATCGGTGGCCAGCCGCTTGGCCCCAACGGTTTCATCACCGGGGGCGAAATGCCCTTCGCCGCCGGCTCGGCCGAACTGGCCCGCCAGTGCGCGATGCCGCAATATGCCGACGCGCTGGTCTGTTCGAACGAGGCGCTGGCGCACGTCCTGCGCGAGATCGGCTTTGGCAAGGTCGGCAACATGCTGGGCATCGCCGCCTTCGTCGCATTGCCCTCGGTCATCCTCGTGCTGCTGTTCGGGCAGACCCGCATCTTCTTCGTCATGGCGCGTGACGGCCTACTGCCCCCCAGCCTCAGCAAGATCCATCCGAAGTGGAAGACGCCCTATGTCGTGACGGCCATCACCGGTGGGGCGGTGGCGTTCGCTGCGGCGTTCCTGCCGGTCGGGCAGCTCGCCGACATCGCCAATGCCGGCACGCTCTATGCCTTCATGATGGTGGCGATCGCGGTGCTCATCCTGCGCAAGACCGAGGCAGCGCGGAAGCGGCCGTTCAGGGCACCGTTGATCTGGCTGGTCGCACCCGCGACGATCGTCGGCTGCATCTTCCTGTTCTTCAACCTGCCGATCGACGCGATGCTGGTGCTGCCGGTGTGGGGCGCGATCGGGCTGGTCGTCTATTTTCTCTACGGATACAGGACGAGCCATGTGGCGAAAGGCGTCATCGAGGTGCCGCGCGACGACGTCTTCGACGTACCGCACGACCCGCGCTGATCACGCGCCGAGGCAATAAGAAAGGGGGAGGCCGATCGGTTCGGCCTCCCCCTTTTTCGTCGGATGGTGTCGGGCGGCTCAGCCCAGCTGTTCAACCATCAGCTTGGTCAGATCAGCCTCGGGGCGCGCGCCATAGTGCGAGATGATCTCGGCGGCGCACAGTGCGCCCAGCTTCAGCGAGCGTTCGATGTCGTAGCCATGCGACTGGCCGTGCAGGAAGCCGGCGGCGAACAGGTCGCCCGCGCCGGTCGTGTCGACGACGCGATCGATTGGCTGGGCGGGCACGCTGGTGCGCTTGGCCTCGGTCACCGCGATCGCGCCGTGCTCGCCGCGGGTCACCACCAGCACCGGCACCTGCGCGCTCACCTGATCGACCGCAGCGTCGAAATCCTCGACCTGCGCGAGCGCCAGCAGCTCACTCTCGTTGGCGAACAGGATGTCGACCTGCCCCTCGGCAATCAGCGCGCGGAAGTCGTCGCCGTGGCGCGAGATGCAGAAGGTGTCGGACAGGGTGAAGGCGACCTTGCGCCCTGCGTCCCGCGCGATGCGGATGCCGGCCCGCATCGCCGCGCGCGGCTCTTCCGGGTCCCACAAATACCCTTCGAGATACAGGATCGCGCCGCTGGCGATCAGATCGGCATCCAGCGCCGCTTCGGGCAGGAACTGCGACGCGCCGAGAAAGGTGTTCATCGTCCGCTGCCCGTCGGGCGTGACGAAGATCAGGCAGCGGGCGGTCGTCGGCTCGCCGGGGCGGGTCGGGGTATCGAAGCGGACGCCGGCGGCACGGATGTCGTGCGCGAACACCGCACCCAGCTGATCGTCGGCGACCTGCCCGATGAAACCAGTCTTGCCGCCCAGCGCGGCGATGCCGGCAACGGTGTTCGCCGCCGACCCGCCGGAAATCTCGCGGCCCGGACCCATCTTCGCATAGAGCGCATCGGCATCGGCGGGCGAGAAAACGAGCTGCATCGACCCCTTCGTCATGCCTTCGGCGGCGAGGAAGGCATCGTCGGACTGCGCCAGAATATCGACGATGGCGTTGCCGATCGCGACGACGTCGAGCGTGGGTTGGGTCAAATAAGGTCTCCGGACAATCGATCCGCCGCCAGCATAGGCGGGGACGTTGCCGTTCGCGTTAGCCAGCGGCGTGGGGGCAGGCAAGGCGTTGACGGCGGGCGGCACTCCCCGCATCGTCGCCGGCGATGATCGAGAGCTTTCTTCTGTCCGTGCGCCAACTCGGCGACCGCGTGTTTCTGCGCGTGCTGGCCAAGTCGCTGGCGCTGACGCTGCTGCTGCTGGCCCTGCTCGGCGCGGCGATCGCGTGGGGGGCGCACTGGCTGACCGCCGATTTCCTGCTGCTGGGCGACGATGCCGGCACGCTGGCGGCGGTGGCGGCGGCCATCGCCGCGATCGGGATCGCATGGCTGCTGTTCCGCATCGTCGCGATCGCGGTGATCGGCCTGTTCGCCGACGAGGTGGTCGAGGCGGTCGAGGCGAAGCATTACCCCGCCGCGCTCGCCACTGCCCGCCCGGTGCCGCTCGGCCGGTCGCTGGCGATGAGCGGGATGTCGGCGCTCCGCGCATTGGCGGTCAATCTGATCTTCCTGCCGCTCTATCTGGTGCTGCTGGCGACCGGGATCGGGACGGCGGCGGTGTTCTTCGTCGTCAATGGCCGGCTGCTCGGCCGCGACCTGTCGGACATGGTCGCGGCCCGTCATTTGCCACCGGCAGCCATGGCCGCCGAACGGTCCGCCACGGGCGGGCGGCGCTTCGTGCTGGGGCTTGCCGGAACCGGATTGCTGCTTGTGCCGTTTGTGAATTTCGTCGCGCCCCTGATCGGTGCGGCGATGGCGACGCATCGGTTCCACCGGCGACGCCCACGGGGGGACGGACATGCGTAGCGGTTTCATCGCGGTCGTCGCGGGGTTGACCCTGTCGGCCTGCGCAGCATCGACCGGACCGGTCGTGCGTCAGAACGCCCTGCCCGTCCCACCGCGCCCGACCTATGGCACCGTCGGCCTCGAACGCGTGTTGGGTCAGAATGCCAATGCCCTGACCGGCCTGTTCGGCCAGCCGCAACTCGACCTGACCGAGGGGGCCGGGCGCAAGCTGCAGTTCGGATCGAACATCTGCGTGCTCGATGCCTATCTCTACCCGCCGCAGGCCGGGGGCGTGCCGGTGGTGCGCCATATCGATTCGCGCCAGCGCAACGGCGCGCCGATCGACCGCGCCAGTTGTGTCGCCGCCCTGACCCGCCGCGACGGTGGCCGCTGACGCCTTGCGACCTTTCCAGACCGGTGGCACGACGCCGCCGACCGCCCCACGCCGGAGTACATCCATGAAGCAACTCGTAGCCTTCGACCTCGACGGAACCTTGGCCGAAAGCAAACAGCAACTGACCGAGGCGATGGGCGAAGCGCTCGCCGACCTGCTGGGCGTCGCGCATGTCGCGATCATCTCCGGCGGCGACTGGCCGCAGTTCGAAAAGCAGGTCGCCACCCGCCTGCCCGACCGCGCCGATCTCACCCGCCTGTGGATGATGCCGACGAGCGGCACCAAGCTCTACACCTTTGGCGACGGGCGCTGGAACGCGGTCTATGCCGACCTGTTCGACGACGAGACCAAGGCGAAAATTCTCGCGGCGTTCGATGCGGCGCTGGAGGCGACCGGCTTCGTTCCCGAACAGACCTGGGGCGAGCGGATCGAGGATCGCGGCAGCCAGATCACCTTTTCGGCGCTCGGCCAGCAGGCACCGATCGATGCCAAGGAACATTGGGACCCCAGGTTCGAGAAGCGCAAGATCATTCAGGCCGACCTGAAGCAGCGGCTGCCGGGCCTGTCGATCAACATGGGCGGCGCGACGTCGATCGACATCACCAAGGAAGGTGTCGACAAGGCGACCGGTCTGGCCAAGCTGGCCGATTTCAGCGGCATCGCCACCGACGACATGCTGTTCATCGGCGACGCGATCTTCCCCGGCGGCAACGACTATGCACCGAAGGCCGCGGGCATGGACACGGTCAAGATCCGCGATCCGCAGGAAACGCTGGCGGTGATCGAGGCGATCGTCGCCTGTCAGAAGTAACCGCGCCCCCTGCCCCGTCGCGCGCGGGGCGGGGTTTGCGGGCCAAAGGTCACGAAAGTCACACTTGCACGCTTGTCGCGCGGCGTCGTGTTGTGCGCGGCCGGTGGCGCATGTGAACGGACGATGGAAAGAGCGCCGTCGAGGATAGGATAAGAGTTCCTCTGTAGGACAGCGTCGATTTCACACGTTGCACGGAAGATCACCCTCACCCTTCCCACCCGGCTGCGCCGGGCAAGCCCCTTCCCTCTCCCGCTGGGAGAGGGAGGGAGCGGCAACGCCGCGAACGGGTGAGGGCGATCGAGTCAGGTCGAGCATGACGATCGCGATCGGCTGATTGGCTATTTTTCGGCGGGCGGGCGGTAGAAGCGCGACAGGGCATATTCGTTGCGACCGCGATTGGTCTTTACCGCCAGTCGCTGCATCACGTCGCGCAGGCCCATCTTCGACAGCAGCAATTGCGTGGCGACGATCGTGCCGCGCAGCGTCATCCTTTCGGCGAGCGACCGGCGGGCGAGCAGCCGTGCGGTCCGGTCGTCGCCCTGCAGCCAGTGGACGACCGCCGCCCGGGCGAGGCCACCGGCGATCTTCTTCGATCGCGGCATATAATAGGGTGCGAGGACACCATGCCGGTCGATGACGTCCGCCGTCCCCCCGCTCGATAGCGCGTCGACGAACGCGTCGTGCCCGATCGCCGAGTAGAGTTCATGTTCGGCGAATTTGCCGGCGGAGGCGTTGACGCCGTCGCGGAACAGGAACCGCCGATACAACAGCCGATCGACATAGCCGAAATCGCCGATCCGGCTCATCCGGCGGAACAGGTCGGTCGCCTGCGCCACGCGGAAGAACGGACGATAGCCACCCGCCGCGATATAGGCCGAGCGGCGGAACATGACCTCGCCATGCGATATGCCGAACCCGGTGACCATCGGCCCCTTGCGGATCGCCGCGGCGGGCTGGACGAGATACCCCTTGCCGCCCTCCTCGACATTTTCGATCGCGCAGCCGACGGCGACGACGTCGGGATGGGCGAGCAGAAAGTCGCGTTGCGCGCGCAACCGGCCGGGCAGGCTTTCGTCGCCCGCGCCGTGGACGGCGATGAAGTCGGTATCGGCGGCAGCGCAGGCCGCCGCCATCGTGGCGGTAAACCCCGCATTGGGTTGCGCGATCACCGTCAGATTGGGGGCCGACAGCCCGCGAAGTTCGGCCAGCGTGTCGTCGCGCGATCCGTCATCGATCGCGACGATCCGCACATCGTCGCAATCCTGCGACAGCAGCGATTCGATCGATGGCCGGACCCGGCTGGCCCGATTGTGGAACACCGTGATGACCGTGATGCTCGCCATGGTCCGTCCCCCTGCCCCCGCACATGAAACGGGCCGCGCCTCCGGTCGGAGACGCGGCCCGCCCTGGCCGTCAAGTGGCGCGCTTACGCGGCCAGCTTGCGCAGCACGTACTGCAGGATGCCACCGTTCAGGAAATATTCCAGTTCGTTGATGGTATCGATGCGGCACTTGGTCTGGAACGTCTCGGTCGTACCGTCGGCACGGACCATGATGACGTCGACGTCCTGACGCGGACGGATGCCGGCAACACCCTGGATCGTGAAGGTTTCATCGCCGGTCAGGCCGAGCGTCTGGCGGGTCACGCCTTCGGCGAACTGCAGGGGCAAGACGCCCATGCCGACGAGGTTCGAACGGTGGATCCGCTCGAAGCTTTCGGTGATGACGGCGCGGACGCCGAGCAGGTTGGTGCCCTTCGCCGCCCAGTCGCGCGACGAGCCGGTGCCATATTCCTTGCCGGCGATGACGACCAGCGGCGTGCCGTCGGCCTTGTGGCGCATGGCGGCGTCGTAGATCGGCATGACTTCGCCGTCATAGCGGCTCATGCCGCCTTCGACGCCGGGGACCATTTCGTTCTTGATACGGATGTTGGCGAAGGTGCCACGCATCATGACATCGTGGTTGCCACGGCGGGCGCCGTAGCTGTTGAAGTCGCGACGGCTAACCTGATGTTCTTGCAGGAAAGTTCCGGCCGGGCTGTCGGCCTTGATGCTGCCGGCCGGCGAAATGTGGTCAGTGGTGATCGAATCGCCGAGGATCGCCAGCGGCTTCGCCTCGATGATGTCCGACGTCGGCTTCGGGGTCATCGTCAGCCCGTCGAAATAGGGCGGATTGGCGATATAGGTGCTCGACGTCGGCCAGTTATAGGTGTCCGACCCCTCGACCGAAATGCCCGCCCAATGCTTGTCGCCGGCATAGACGTTGCCATAGCGCGAACGGAACATGCCGTCGTCGATGTTGGCGGCCATCAGGTCGGCGACCTCTTCGTTGGTCGGCCAGATGTCCTTGAGATACACGTCCTGCCCGTCCGAGCCCTGCCCGATCGGGGTCGACACCATGTCCTGCGTCACGGTGCCCTTCAGCGCGTACGCAACGACCAGCGGCGGCGAGGCGAGGAAGTTGGCGCGGACGTCGGCCGACACGCGGCCTTCGAAGTTGCGGTTGCCCGACAGGACCGAGGCGGCGACGATGTCGTTGCCGTTGATCGCCGCCGAGATGGGCGCGGCCAGCGGACCCGAATTGCCGATGCAGGTGGTGCAGCCATAGCCGACGAGGTTGAAGCCGACCGCGTTCAGATCGGCGGTCAGGCCCGCCTTGTCGAGATAATCGGTGACGACCTGCGAACCCGGTGCCAGCGAGGTCTTCACCCACGGCTTGGGCTTGAGGCCCAGTGCATTCGCCTTGCGCGCGACGAGGCCGGCGGCGACCAGCACCGACGGGTTCGACGTGTTGGTGCAGCTGGTGATCGCGGCGATGACGACGTCGCCGTCGCCGATGTCATGGGTCGCACCCTCGACCGCAACGCGCTTGGCCGCGTCCTTCTTGTAGACGTTGGTCAGGTCGGCGTTGAAGACGTCGTCGACGTTCGGCAGTTCGACGCGGTCCTGCGGACGCTTCGGACCGGCGAGCGACGGCACGACCGACGACATGTCGAGTTCGAGCGTGTCGGTGAAGATCGGATCGACGGCGTTCTCGTCGCGCCAGAATCCGTTGGCCTTCGCATAGGCTTCGGTCAGCGCGATCACTTCGGCCGGACGCGCAGTCAGGCGCATGTAATCGATCGTCTTGTCGTCGATCGGGAAGAAGCCGCAGGTCGCGCCATATTCGGGCGCCATGTTGGCGATCGTCGCCCGATCGGCCAGCGTCATCGTCGACAGGCCCGGACCGTAGAATTCGACGAACCGCCCGACCACGCCGCGCGCGCGCAGCATCTGCGTGACGGTGAGCACGAGGTCGGTGGCGGTGATACCCTCGCCCAGCTTGCCGGTCAGCTTGAAGCCGACGACTTCGGGGATCAGCATCGACACCGGCTGGCCGAGCATCGCCGCTTCCGCCTCGATACCGCCCACGCCCCAGCCGAGCACGCCGAGGCCGTTGACCATCGTCGTGTGGCTGTCGGTGCCGACCAGCGTGTCGGGATAGGCGATCGTGCCGCTGCCATCGGTCGATTCCGACGACCACACCGCCTGCGCGACGTACTCCAGGTTCACTTGGTGGCAGATGCCGGTGCCGGGCGGGACCACCGAGAAATTGTCGAGCGCCTTCGATCCCCATTTCAGGAATTCATAGCGTTCGATGTTGCGCTGATATTCCAGCTCGACATTCTGTTCGGCCGCCTTCGGCGTGCCGAATTCGTCGACCATGACCGAGTGGTCGATCACGAGGTGGACGGGAACCTGCGGATTGATCTTGCCCGCGTCGCCGCCGAGCTTGGTGATCGCATCGCGCATCGCCGCCAGATCGACCACGCAGGGAACGCCGGTGAAGTCCTGCATCAGCACGCGCGCCGGGCGATACTGGATCTCGCGGTCCGAGCGGGCATCCTTCTGCCAGTCGACGATCGCCTGCGCGTCCTCGGGCGTGACGGTCACGCCGTCTTCGAAGCGGAGCATGTTTTCGAGCAGCACCTTCATCGAGAAGGGCAGCCGCGACACGTCGCCGAGCTTTGCCGACGCCTTTGCCAGCGAATAATAGGAATAGGTCTTGCCGCCGACATCGAGTGTGTCGCGGGTGCCGAGCGTGTCCTGGCCGATAGCGGTCATGCGGATCCTTCCCAGTTGGTCGCGGGCGGGATCGATCGGCCGATGGCCGTCGACGTGCATGCCGCCGCGGGAGGTTATCGAGCTGTACCCGAGCGCCTTAGCAACCGGGTTCCTTCGGGGGAAGTAGGTGAATCCGTGTTTGGGAAGCATAATACCACATCAAAACAATGTTTAAATGATTTAGATTTGCAATAGCAATACTCGCTCCCAATCTCCGTATGATGCGGAAGCTTGAACGCATCACTATATCCCAGTAGCCATTTGGCGGGATAATGCAGGAACGCGCCACGATGACCGAAGCTACCGAAGCGCCGCTGGATACAGCCATGCGGCGCGACGTCGAACGGGGATCGTCGTTTCAGTACCTGTCGGCTGATACGGCGATCGTTGAACGCGTCCATGACGCCGTGTCGATCAGTTTCCTGATCGATAGTATCCGCCCCTCCGGCGTCGTGTGGGATGACGAAAATGCGCAGCCCAGCCGGGTCGGTCGGCGCCGGGTAATCGAAGAACTCGCATCGGTGCGGATGACCCCGGACGCCGCAAATGCCCTGGCGATGGATATCCTCCTTGAGCTGGCATCTCTGGCCCTATCGACTGAGGTGCTAGAAAAAAACTTTGCGATCGTTCGATCCGCAGTCGAAGAACGGATGGCGAAGTCGGAGCAGGACAATCACGATGGGTGAACTCGCCGTCGTACCCCATCTCCAATACGGCTATGTCCACGGCATCCCGCCCGTCCATGAACCATTCGAACCGATCGCTCGATGGTTCGATGAAGATGACAACTCCCGCGAACGGGAAGATGTCGTCGTCCGGCTGGACATTTCTCCGCTTCGAAACCGGCGGCATTATCTGGGGTCGTGGACGCCCAAGCGGACGATGCGGCAAGGCGACGCTCTGGAAACACCGCGCCACCGTTACCGGATTGGGTCTCTGGCTGATGGCGGACGTCCCGTTCCGCGCATCGGGTTCCTGAAGGGCGCGATCCGCGTTCCCGACGATTTCGATACGATGGAGCAGGACGAAATTCAGGCGATGTTCGAGGGGTGACCCCCGTTCTGCTCGACACGCATCTGCTGCTTTGGTTAGCGGAGGGATCACCTTCGCTGCCCGATGAGGTAAAAACCCTGGTCGAAGACCCTGCGCAGACGATCTATTTCAGCGTCGCCAGCATCTGGGAGGTCGCGATCAAGTGCGGGCAGCAGCGGCCGGACTTCCTGGTCGAACCTGCCGAACTGCATGCCGGCCTGATCGCGGCAGGCTATGTCGAATTGCCGATCCATGGCCGCCATGCGGAGCGGATCCGATGGCTCGATCCGATCCATGCCGACCCGTTCGACCGGATCCTGGTCGCGCAGGCGATAGTCGACGGCATCACCCTCGTCACCTCGGACACGAAGGTCGCTGCCTACTCACCGGACATCCGCCTGCATCCGCGTCGCCGATAGACGCTGAACGACGAACCGCTTTCCTACACCATCTTTGTTCCTTTAATGTTCCATTTTCAAAGCTGAGGGGGAACGGGCAATGGCGACATATCGGGTGCGGCATGACGGGTGGACGCCGCAGCGGCAGCGGGCGTTTCTGCGGGCGTTGAGCGAGACGGGGTCGGTGCGCGATGCGTGTGTGCGGGCGCAGATCTCGACGACCTCCGCCTATCGGATGCGCGATCGATCGGCGACGTTCGATCGGGCGTGGCGGCGGGCGCTGGCCAAGGTCGCGCCGACGATCGAACAGGCGGCGTATGAACGTGCCGTACTCGGGTGGGACGAGCCGGTGTGGCATGGCGGCAAGATCGTCGGACATCGGCGGCGCTATTCGGACGGCCTGTTGCGATTGCTTCTGACGCGGGGCGTGTCCGCCGGGTCGGAGGACCCGGAGGACCGGCCGTTGAAGGGCGGATGGGTCCGTGCAACGCAGGCAGAGACCGATGCGATGCTGCTCGCCAATCTCCGCGGGTTGAGGCGGCAGAGGGAGGCCGAGGCGGCGCGCAAGGCCTTGCCTGCGCCGGCCCCGGTCGCCACCAACCGCGCGACACAGCAGGGGAATAACGATGCAGGTGACGCGGATCGGGGGACGGCGGGTGCTGTTCGTCATGGCGACGGACCACGAATATGGACCCTGTCTGGCTGAACGCTTCGTGCCGGTCATCACCGGGGTCGGGCCGATCGAGGCGGCGATCGGCACGACGCAGGCGCTGGCCGGGATGGCGGACCTGCCCGATCTGGTCGTATCGATCGGATCGGCGGGGTCGCGGCGGTTGCCGCTCGGGTCGATCTGGCAGGTCGCCAGCGTGTCATGGCGCGACATGGATGCGACGCGGATCGGCGTGCCGAAGGGGGTGACGCCCTTTGCCGATCATCGCGCCGAACTGCCGCTGGCGACGCCGCTCGACTGGCCGGTGGCGCGGTTGTCGACCGGGGCGGATATCGTCGGGGGTGACGCGTATGATGCGATCGATGCCGAGCTGGTCGATATGGAGACGTTCGCGGTGCTGCGGGCGTGTCAGCGGTTCGGGGTGCCGGTGATGGGGTTGCGGGGCGTTTCGGACGGGCCGGGCGAGCTGGAAGCGCTGGGCGGGTGGACGGCAATGCTGGGGGTTTTGGACGAACGGCTAGCGGTAGCGGTGGATCGGTTGGGGTAGGAAGAAGACCGAAAATAAGAAGGAAGTTAGTTCGCGCAGAGGCGCGGAGGCGCAGAGAGGTTGCGTTTGTGGCCAGAGCACCCGCGTCAGCAGGCCTTGAACCCGGCTGTTACCTGTACGAGCGCCTCCCGGTCGCGCGCGGATTGCTTGAGGCGCAACCGCTCTGCGCCTCCGCGCCTCTGCGCGAACATCCTCTGCCCCCTACGCCTTGTCGAGGAACACGACGCCCGGAATGGCAAGCCGCGCCGGGGTCGGGCGTACCGGGCCGTCGACCGTCACGTTGAACACCGCGACGTTGCCGCTGCGTTCGTTGGCGACGAGCAGCTGGCCGGTTTGCTCCAGCAACAGGAAGAAGCGCGGCCAGTCGCCGCCGCAGTCGATATGCTGGGCGAGCGTGGCGGTGCCGTCTTCGGCGAGGTCGAAGACCGCGATGCTGTTATGGCCGCGGTTCGAGGCGAAGAGGCGGCGGCCGGCGCTGTCGATCGCGATGTGGGCGGCCTGCGACTGGCCCTTCCAACCGGGCGGGAGCAGCGAAATGGTGGCGCGGGTGATGAAGCTGCCATCGGCCTGCGCGTCGAGCGTAACCAGCGTGTTGGCCATTTCGGTGACGACATAGGCCGTCGTCAGCGTCGGGTGATAGGCGAGGTGGCGCGGGCCGGCCCCGGGCGGCGCGCGCCATGCCACCACCGGCTCGGCGATCTCGCCGCTGTCGAGCGGATAGGCGAAGATGGCGTCCGCGCCGAGATCGACCGAATGGCAGAAGCGATCGTTCGGGGTGAAGCCGACCCAATGGGCGTGCGGGGCGCTCTGCCGATCCTTGTTCGGGCCGGTGCCGCTGTGGCGGCGGACGATCGGCGGCTGCGGCAGGCCGGCGGCGAGCGGGTAGAGCGCGACGGTGCCCGACGAATAATTGGCGACGGCGAGCAGGGTGCCGCGATGGTTGAGCGCGACATGACACGGATCGTCGCCGCCGCTGGGCAGGTCGGCGAGGATGCGGCCGGTGCGGTCGGTGGCGATCAGCCGCCCGGCGGCCGATTCGCGGACCAGATAACGCATCTCGCCGCGCGACACGCCGAACGAGATGTTGGTGAGCGTGGTATCAGCGGTGCCGACGCTCCAGCCGGTGCCGCGCGCGGGGAGCGCGTACAGCCCCTGCCCGCCCGGCCTGGCATAGGTGCCGGCGATCAGGTCCTGTCCACGCCCGGCCGCCCGGACGGGGACGGCAGCGAGCGTGGCGGTGGCGGCCATGCCGGCCAGGAGCGTGCGTCGGGTGGTCATCCCGACTCTATGCCCGTGGCCGGACGGCTAGGCAATCAGGCGGCGGCGAACACGCCGCAGGCGATGCGCCCGCCCGAATTGCCCGACGGATCGGTCTTGTAGTCGTCGGCATTGGCGTGGATGACGAAGGCCGCGCCATCGGCGTCGAGCAGGCCGTCCATCGTGCCGGCGGGCAGCTCGACGGTGACCGATCCGGTACCGTCGGCACCGATGGTCAGGTTGGGCGCGTCGCCGGCATGCGGACCGGCGGGATTGCTGGTGCCGTGCTGCTTCGACGTCGGGTTCCAGTGGCCGCCGGCGGTGGTGAAGTCGGGCGCGTCGCAGCGGCCGATGGTGTGGACGTGCGCACCGTGCACGCCAGCGGGCATGCCGCGCGCGTCGACGCGGATTTGGATGCCGTTCGCGGTCTGGGTGGCGGTGACGGTACCGACATCGGTGCCGGCTGCGGTGCGCAGCGGCGCGGTGGCGCTGCGCCCGGCGGCTGCGCCCGATCCGGCGGTGGTGGTGGTGCAGCCGGCAAGCGCGGCGGCGGCAATGGCGGTCAGGATGGTGGCACGCAGCATGGTCGGAGTCCCCTGTAATCGTGGAGCCGGAATGATCGGGACCGCCACGCGGTTCCTTTACTGCGGCATCGGTCCGGCGAGCAGCAGCGGATCGATGCGCGCCTCGTGCCACTTCATGCCCCAGTGGAGATGCGGGCCGGTGGCGCGGCCGGTCGCGCCGATCGCCCCGACGACCTGACCCTGCGCGACCCGGTCGCCGACCGCCACGTCGATGCGCGACAGGTGCAGGAACGCGCCGTTCAATCCCATGCCGTGGTCGATCATCAGCAAATTGCCTTCGAGAGTGAAAGGCGTAGCGGCGGCGAGGATGACGACGCCGTCGGCGGGTGCGGCGACGGGCGTGCCGGTGGGACGGGCGACGTCGACGCCCGAATGATAGGCGCCGGGTTCGCCGGCATAGATACGCTGCGCCCCGAACAGGCCGGAGACACGCCCCCGGACCGGCCAGACGAACCGCTGCCGCCAGCCCTGCGCGTCGGTCGCCCGATCGCGCGCGGCGGCGATCTGCGCCAGTTCGGGGGCGCGGCGGCGCTGGAATTCGGGGGTGGGCTGCGACACGCGCGGCAGGGTCGGCAGGCGCTCGATCCGCCATGCGCGTGGGGCGATGGTCAGGGGGTGGACCAGCCGGCGGCCATCGGGCAGGGTCGCGACCAGCGTGGCGGCAGGACCGGCGTCGCGGTCGAACGCGATCAGGAACGCGCCGTCGGGGGCGACCGCCACCGGTTGTCCGTCGAGCGTCAGGATCGTGCCGGGCGGGACCTGTCCGGTCATCGCCGCCCCCTGCCCCGGTGATCCGGTCAGCGCGATCGCGGGCGCGGGCTGGGCCGCCACCAGCAGCGTGGCGGCGAAGGCGATCACTGCGGGGCCATCGCCTTCGTCGAAGCCTCGGCGTCGATATAGGGTTCCTGCCGCGCCGCGCTCCAGTAGCGCAGTTCGTCGAGCGGGATGCGCGCGCCGGTGATCGCGCAGGTCACGAAGTCGCCATCGACCAGCACGCGGAAATTGTTCGTAAGATAGTGCAGCTTGGCAGGGCGGCTTTCGGTTGTCAGCATCGATCGGGTCCGGTTCTACAGCAAGGTGGGTTGCGCGGGCGAGACATAGGCGCGGCCGGGGGTGCGCTCAACCTTCGCGTCCAGCGCGCCGTCGCCGAAGTGGAGTTGCAACGCGCCCGCCGCGCGGGCTTCGGCGGCCGACGTCACCGTCTTGCCGGTGGCGCGGGCGGTGACGCGGACATAGCCCTTTTGCAGCAGATTGTCGGGATCGACCTGCCCCAGCATCCGCGCCGTCCCCTCGAACTGCGCGCGGGCCTGTGCCAGCCGCTGGGTCAGCATCGCAGGGCGCAGCGCATGGCCGTGGCGGTCGAGATTGCGGCGCGCGGTCGCGACCCGGCGTTCGAGTGCGAGCGACAGGCGGGCGGCGGCATCGTCGAGCCGCTGACGCTGCGGTCCGAGCAGCGCATCGCGGCGCGGCATGACGCGGACCAGCGCCGCCAGCTGCTCGGTCCCGCGCTCATGATAGCGGCGGACGATCCGCTGGGTCCGCAGCGACAGGGTCGCGATATTGTGCGCCAGTTCGGCGCGGACCGGCACCGCGATCTCGGCGGCGGCGGTCGGCGTCGGCGCGCGCAGATCGGCGGCGTGATCGCACAGCGTCGTATCGGTTTCGTGGCCGACCGCCGAGATGACCGGGATCGGCGAGGCGGCGACCGCGCGCACCACAATCTCTTCGTTGAACGACCAGAGGTCCTCGATCGAACCGCCGCCGCGCGCGACGATCAGCAGGTCGGGGCGGCGGACCGGTCCGTCCTCCGGCAGCGCACCGAACCCCTGTACCGCGCGCGCGATTTCCGCCGCCGAGCCTTCGCCCTGCACCTTGACCGGCCAGACGATGACATGGGTCGGGCAGCGATCCTCCAGCCGGTGGAGGATGTCGCGGATGACCGCGCCGGTGGGCGAGGTGACGATGCCGATGGTGCGCGGCAGGAACGGCAGGCGGCGTTTCTTCGCCGGGTCGAACAGCCCCTCGCCCGCCAGCTTACCTTTAAGCTTTTCGAGCAGTGCCATCAGCGCGCCTTCGCCGGCCAGTTCCATCCGGTCGATCACTATCTGATAGCGCGATCGGCCGGGATAGGTGGTCAGCTTGCCGCTGGCGATCACCTCGACGCCGTCCTGCGGCGTGAACGGCAGGCTGCCTGCTGATCCGCGCCACATCACCCCGTCGATCAGCGCCGAATCATCCTTCAGGCACAGATAGACATGGCCCGACGACGCGCGCTTGTAGCCCGAAATCTCGCCGCGCAGGCGGACGCGGCCGAATTCGCCCTCGACCATGCGCTTGAGGCGACCGGCCAGTTCGGACACGCTTTCGGGCGCGGCGTTGTCGCCGGGCTGTTGCTCGGCTACGAGCCGGCTCGACTGAAAACCGGGGAAGCGATCGTCCATGAATGTCCTGTTGATCGGATCGGGTGGGCGCGAACATGCGCTGGCGTGGAAGCTGGCGCGTTCGCCGCTCCTAGGTACGCTTTATGCCGCACCGGGCAACCCCGGCATCGGCAACCACGCGACGCTGGTGCCGCTGGACGTGACCGATCACGCCGCGGTTGTGCGGTTCTGCGTCGAACGGACGGTCAGGCTGGTGGTGGTGGGGCCCGAAGCGCCGCTGGTCGCGGGGCTGGCCGACGATCTGCGTGCGGCGGGCATCGCGACCTTCGGCCCGTCGGCGGCCGCCGCACAGCTGGAAGGATCGAAGGGCTATACCAAAGATCTGTGCCGCGAGGCCGATATCCCGACCGCCGGCTATGTCCGCGTGACCGACCTCGACGGTGCGATCTCGGCACTGTCGCCCTTCTCGCTGCCGGTGGTCATCAAGGCCGATGGTCTGGCGGCGGGCAAGGGCGTGACGATCGCGATGGACCGTGGCGAGGCGGAGGCGGCATTGGCGGCGATCTTCGAAAAGCCCGGCGGCGAAGCGGTGATCGAGGAATTTCTGGCCGGCGAGGAAGCCAGCCTGTTCGTGCTGACCGATGGCGTATCGCTGATGCCGTTCGGATCGGCGCAGGATCACAAGCGCGTCGGCGATGGCGATACGGGTCCGAATACCGGCGGCATGGGCGCCTATTCGCCCGCGCCGGTGCTGACGCCGGCGCTCGAACAGCTGGCGATCGACACGATCGTCCGGCCGACCATCGCGGCGATGGCGGCGCGCGGGACGCCCTATTCGGGGGTGCTGTATGCCGGGCTGATGCTGACCGATCGGGGACCAAAGCTGATCGAATATAATGCGCGGTTCGGCGATCCCGAAGCCCAGGTGCTGATGGCGCGGCTGGACAGCGATCTGCTGCCGCTGTTGCTGGCGGTGGCCGAGGGGCGGCTGGCGGAAGCGGAAGCGCCCGTCTTTTCGAACGATACCGCGCTGAGCGTGGTCATGGCTGCGCCCGGTTATCCGGGGACGCCCGAGACCGGCCAGCCGATCGGCGGGATCGATGCGGCCGAGGCGGCGGGCACGACCGTGTTCCACGCGGGAACCCGGATGGGCGATGCGGGCGTTGTCACTGCCGGAGGCCGGGTGCTGGCCGTCACCGCGCGCGGGGCGACCGTCACCACCGCACAGGCGGCGGCGTATCGCGGTGTCGATGCGCTCGACTTCCCCGGTTTTTGCCGCCGCGACATCGGCTGGCGCGAAGTCGCACGTGAGAATGGGCAGGATTAAAGCATGCAGGATAGCGGTACGACCCCGTTGCAATCGCCGGGCTTTCTGGGCGCGCTGACCACGGTGCATTTCGTCATCATCGCGCTGCTGGCGGTGCTGGTGATTATCGGCATCGGCTATGGGATGAAGCTGGCGCGCGCGCGGCGCGCGGCGACGCGCGAGCTGGAGGATGCCGGGCATCTGGAACGAACCGGCGACGTGCCGGCGGCCGATCCCGACCGACCAGCGGAAACGGGTGAGCCGGTGCCGGTCGAACCGCCAGCGTCGACACTGATCGAACCGGTCGCGCCGGTCGTGGAGGAACCCGCCGCGCCGATCGTGCAGGAACCGATCGCGATCCCCGTGGAACCGCCGGTCGCCGCGCCCGAGCCGGCGCGTGCGCCATTCGTCGAAACGGCCGCGCCAATAGTGCCCGCCGCGCCGGCCGGGTCCGATCTGACCCGGTTGAAGGGGCTGGGTCCGAAAGTCGCGGCGATGCTGGTCGAACAGGGTGTTCCCGATATCGCGACGCTGGCCCGGTTGCAGCCGGGTGAGGCGGACGACGTCGCGTCACGGCTCGGCACGTTCGCGCCGCGCATGGCGAAGGACCGCTGGGTCGAACAGGCGCGGTATCTGGCGGCCGGGGATATCGCCGGGTTCGAGGCGGTGTTCGGGAAGTTGTGAGGGGGGCGCTTAGGTTCGATCGATAGTCAGCGTTACCCACGGAAGCTCGTCATTCCCGCGCAGGCGGGAATCCATAAACGCCGACGGTTTGGCAGGATTCGCGACGCTGACGTATATGGACTCCCGCCTGCGCGGGAGTGACGAACGGGGATCGGACGCTATTCCTGCATCTAGCGAACTGAATGTCGATCCCGCCTGGGACTTAGCGCTCATCCTCACCCTTCCCACCCGGCTGCGCCGGGCGGGCCCCTTCCCTCTCCCGATGGGAGAGGGAGGGAGCGGCAACGCCGCGGAAGGGTGAGGGTGACGCCTAGTCAGCGGCGTCGGCTGGCGGACATTCCCCGAAGCGCGGGACGTCGCTCGACCCGCTGCTGCATCGCCAGCACGACGAACAGCATCGCCGGCCAGAATACCGAGCAGGTGAAATCGACCGTCGTGTCGCTCCACCGCCATGATCCGAAATTGAGCCGGTTGAGCACTTCGTTTGCCGCAGCGACGACCAGCACCACGATGAACGGCACCGGGTGCGACAGCGGATAGCGAGTCACCAGCCGGGCAAGAATCAGCACGATCATGCCGGCATGGATATGCAACACCGCGTCCGACGCGTCGGTATTGTCGCGTATCCACTGTACCAGCGACGCATATTCCGAGGAAATCTGCATGGCAGGCCAATACCACGCACGTCTGCTGCGATGCAACATGGCCACCTTCGCACAGGGGGCGGGCCCGTGGCTATTCGACCGGTTGCACCAACAGCTTGTCGATCTTGCGGCCGTCCATGTCGACGATTTCGAAGCGCCAGCCCTGTTCGGCGAAATGCTCGCCTTCGGTCGGCAAGTGCTTCAGAATCGCGAGCGCGAGGCCGGCGACGGTCGCGTAGTCGCGGTCTTCGGGCAGGTCGATGCCGATGCGTTCGGCCAGCTGGTCGGCCGGGGTCTGGCCCGACACCAGCAGCGATCCGTCGTCGCGGCGAACGATCAGCGGGTGGTCGCCCTCCTCCGCATCCGATGCGAAATCGCCGGCGATGGCGCGCAGTAGATCGGCGGGGGTCACGATCCCTTCGAAATGGCCATATTCGTCATGGACGAGGCCCATCGGCACGGCGGCGCGGCGAATCGCCTGCAACGCGTCCATCGCGTCGACCTGATCGGGGAGCACCGGTGCCTCGTGCAGCAGCGTGCGCAGGTCGAGCGGTTCGCCCCGGCACAAAGCGGCGACGATGTCGCGCGCCTGCACGACGCCGATGACCGCGTCGACCGACTCTTCGGCGATCGGCAGGCGGGTGTGCGGCGTCGCCGCCATCGCTGCGCGGATGCCGGCTTCGTCGAGCGAGACGTCGAGCCATTCGACATCGGTGCGCGGGGTCATGACTTCGCGCACCGGCCGGTCGGCAAGGCGGACGACGCCCGAAATGATCGAGCGTTCATGCTCCTCGATCACGCCCGACTTGCTCGCCTCGGCGACCAGCAGGTGCAGTTCCTCCGCCGTGACCCGGTTTTCGGATTCGCGGTTCATCCGCAGCAGCTTGAAGATCAGCGCGGAGGTGGTGTCGAGCAGCCATACGAACGGCGCGGTGATCCGCGACAGCCACAGCATCGGCACCGCGACCAGCACCGCGATCGGTTCCGGGCTGCGCAACGCGAACTGCTTGGGTACCAATTCGCCGATGACGAGGCTGGCGAAGGTGGTCACCCCGATGACGACGCCGAACCCGACATTGGCCGCCAGCGATTCGGGCAGCCCCAGCAGCACCATCCGTTCGCCGACCGGGCCGCCGAGGCTGGCCCCGGAATAAGCGCCCGACAGGATGCCGATCAGGGTGATGCCGATCTGGACGGTCGACAGGAATTTGCCGGGATCGTCGGCCAGCCGCATCGCAGTTTGCGCGCCCCTGCCCCCCGCTTTTGCCAAGCCTTCCAATCGGGCCCTGCGCGCGGAAACGATGGCGAGTTCGGACATGGCGAACACGCCGTTCAACGCCACCAGCGCGAGGATGATGACGACGTCGAACCAGGGGAAGGGAGAAAGAGGTTCCATCGAACTGCCCCTCCCATGCAGCAATGCCGCGTGCCGCACAACCGGCGAGTCGCCCCGGCGATACGATTTGGTGAACGCATCGGTCAGCGCCCGTTCAAAACGGCTGCGGAACAATGCCCCGCCTGTCCGGTTTTTCCGGGCGACGACGAAATCGGATACGACGGAGAATTATCATGGCAGCTCGTTCGAAAATCTGGGTGGCGGGTGCGCTGTCGGCAGCGATGCTGACCTCGGCCTGCGTCACCGACCCCGAAACCGGCCAGCGCAGCATTTCGCGCGCGGCGATCGGCGGTATCGGCGGTGCGGTCGGCGGCTATCTGCTGGGCGATCTGGTCGGCGGACGGCGCGACCGGACCGAAAAGATCCTCGGCGCGGGCATCGGCGGTTTGGCCGGCGCCGGGATCGGGGCCTATATGGACAAGCAGGAGCGCGACCTGCGCGCCCGGACCGCCGGCACCGATGTCGAGGTGACGCGGCGGGGCGACGATCTGGTGCTGAACATGCCGTCGGGCATCACCTTCGCCACCGACAGTTCGAATGTGCAGCCGCAGTTCCGGCCGACGCTGGACCAGGTCGCCGACGTGCTGCGCGACTATAACCAGACCTATATCGACGTGTACGGCCATACCGATTCGACCGGATCGGACGCGTACAATCAGACATTGTCGGAACGGCGCGCCAGCGCGGTCGCCAGCTATCTGAGCAGCAAGGGCGTGCAATCGGCACGGATCGGCACGCGCGGTTTCGGCGAGACGCAGCCGATCGCATCGAACGAAACCGAGGAAGGCCGGTCGGAAAACCGCCGGGTCGAAGTCAAGATCGTGCCGATCGCGCAGAACGAACTGCGCTGATCCTAGCCGCGGCGCTGCCCGAAGAAATCGCGGAGCAGCGCCGCTGCCTCGCCCTCACCGATCCCCGGATAGATGTCGGGGCGGTGATGGCAGGTCGGCTGACCGAAGAAACACGGGCCGTGCGCGACCGCGCCGCCCTTGGGATCGTCCGCCGCGTAATAGAGCCGCGCGATGCGGGCATGGGCAATCGCTCCGGCGCACATCGCGCACGGCTCCAGCGTCACCCATAAATCGCAATCTTCCAGCCGGTCGCGGCCCAGCGCCTGCGCGGCGGCACGGATCGCCAGCATCTCGGCATGGGCGGTCGGGTCATGGCGCGCACGCGGGGCGTTGGCCCCGGTCGCAATCACCCTGCCCTGCTGCACGATGACTGCGCCGACCGGCACCTCGCCGGCATCCGCGGCAGCGCGGGCGGCGGCGAGCGCCAGATGCATGGGGGACGCGTCGAACATCGCGCATCCTCTGCCATCCGCCAGCCGCAGCGGCCAGCACCTTATTGCGCGGTGGCGGGGCGTTCGACCTTGATCGCCGGTACTTCGACGGTGCGGTTGACGGTGCCGACATCGACCTTGCCGACATCGACGTCGAACTTGGGTGCCTGTCCCCCTTCGACCCGCACCTGCGGCAGGGCGGCGGTCCGCGTCTGATCGATACCGATGAAGCCGAAGCTCATCAGCGCGGCGACGATCAACGCCGCGACCCCCAGCAGAACCAATATTGCGCGCATTCCGCCACTCCCTTGCGATGTGCCATTGTCCGAATCGATGCCGTAACAACGCCGGGGCGGCGACGAGGGTTGCAACGGCGCGCAACGGTTGACGTCCGCGCCGTTCGACGCTATCCGCGCCGTCTTTCCGGGGCATGTGTCCCGACACAGAATCAGGATCAACGATCATGTCGCGCATCTGCGAACTGACCGGCAAGGGCCGGCAGGTGGGTCACAACGTTTCCCACGCGAACAACAAGACCAAGCGTACCTTCCTGCCGAACCTGCAGAATGTCACGCTGATGTCGGAAGCGCTGGAGCGCTCGATCCGTCTGCGCGTATCGACGCACGGCCTGCGCTCGGTCGAGCATGTCGGCGGCCTCGACAACTGGCTGCTCAAGACGCGTGACGACGACCTGTCGCTGCGCGCCCGTCGCCTGAAGCGCGACGTCGCCAAGAAGGTCGCCACCGCCGCCGCTGCATAAGCGGGTCGGTTGGTGTGATACAGACCCCCGGCACCCCCGCGGTGCCGGGGGTTTTGTCGTGGGTGGATGCCGCTGACCTATCGCGCCAGGTCTGGCGTAGCGATGATGGTTTCCCGCCTTCGCGAGAAGGACGGACGCTGTTCCAGTACCGTCGTCCTCTCGGCGGTCGTCATTCCGGCGCAGGCCGGGAGTGTTGCGAAGATACCGACTCCTGCACCCTGCCGTTCCCCCACGCAGGCGGGGGTCTAGGGTTCCTATCGCAAGCCGTTGTTCTGATTGGCTCTGGACCCCCGCCTGCGCGGGGGTACGGCGCGTTTTTTTGCGACGCTGGCGAATTTCGCATCGGTCACCGGTGGGCCGGAATCCATGGACACGGGGCTTTTCGGTGGAGCCGATGCCGGCCGGGTCCGTGGATTCCGGCCTTCGCCGGAATGACGATATAATGTTCAGCGGGGCTTTCGGGCCTTCGGCTTCCCGGGTTTCGGCTGCCACGACTCTGGCAGCGGGCCGATCGCGAATTTCAGCAGCAGCGAGCGTTGCAGCATCGACTGGTTGTCGTCGCTCGCCAGCCACAGGATCCGCCGTCCGCTTTCGTGGGTGATCGCCATCGCTTCGAAGTTGTCGTGCAGGGTCGGCGGCACCAGCCGGGCGAGCGTGCGGCCGCGCAGCGACTGGCCGGGGCGGACGCCGCGCAGGTCGACCAGTTCGATGCCGGTGGTGAAAAAGTCCTTCAGCCGGGTGCGACGGGTCAGCACCAGCAGCCGGCCATCGGGCAGTTGCGCGGCATCGGTATTCACGAAACTGGCGGGCGGCGCATAGCGAAAGCCGTAGCGGGGCGTCTTCGGATCGGTCGGATCGCCGAGGAAGCGGATCGCGCTATAGCCCCGCCGCCCCTTCTCGCCATGGCTTTCGCTGAACACGACGACGCTGCCGTCGTGCAACTGCGCCATCGCCTCCGCACCGCTGTTCGCCGACCAGTCGGCCATGCGCTGCGGCGCGGCGTGCGACAGGGTGCGCGACAGGTCGGCGGTGAAGCGCCAGATCTGGTTATGGCGTTCGTATCCGACCAGCACCGACCCGTCGGGCCGGACCGCCAGCGATTCGGTATCGCGATCGCGCTTTTCCCAGCCGGTGCCGGGACCGGCGATCTCGCGGATCGCGACGTCGCGCGGGGTCCAGTCGGCACCCATGGTGAACTGGACCAGCGATCCGCCATCGGACAACAGGCTGAACCGGTCGCCATCGACGTGCATCGACGAAAAGCCCCCGAACGCAGGATCGTTACCGCGCAGGACGACCCCGCCCAAATAGGTGAACGGTCCGCGATCACGCCGCCGGGGGTTCTTGGGATAGAGCGCGACCCGATCGGCGGTGATCGTCGGCACCTTCGCATAGAGCGGTAGCCGTTCGGCCCCACTCCAGCTGGGCACGAGCAGCAGCACCGCCAATATCACGAACAGGATTCGCATCGCCCCGGCTGTAGCGTCCGAACGCCCCAGCGCCAGTGGCGTTTGCCCCGGCATAGGGTACAGCCGCGGCGAAATCCGCGTGGAGAAGCCTATGTCTGCCGATGTCGTCGACCTGACCTGCCGCCTGATCGCCTGCGACAGCGTGACCCCGGCGACCGGCAGCGTGTTCGATGTGCTCGAGACCGCGCTGACCGCGATCGGCTTCGACGTCGACCGCTTCACCGTGGGCGAAGCACCGGACGGACCGGTCGAAAACCTGCTGGCGGTGCGGGGGCACGGCGGACGGCATTTCGCCTTTGCCGGCCATGTCGACGTCGTACCCGCCGGGAATGGATGGCAGGGCGATCCGTTCGGCGGGACGATCCGCGACGGCATGATCTTTGGGCGCGGCGCGGTCGACATGAAGGGCGCGGTCGCGGCGTTCGTCGCCGCGGCGGCGCGGGTGCCGGTCGAGGCGGGAACGATCAGTCTGATCATCACCGGCGATGAGGAAGGACCGGCGGTGTACGGCACCCGCGCGCTGATCGATCGCATGGCAGCGCGGGGCATCGCGCCCGACCTGTGTCTGGTCGGCGAGCCGACGTCGCAGCAACGGCTGGGCGACATGATCAAGATCGGGCGGCGCGGATCGGTCAATATCTGGATCGATGTGCCGGGGCGGCAGGGGCATGTCGCCTATCCGCATCTGGCCGACAATCCGATCACCCCGCTGATCGCTGCGCTGCACGAGATCGAGGGGATCGTGCTCGATAGGGGCAATGCGTGGTTCCAGCCGTCGAATATCGAGACCACCGACCTGACCGTCGGCAATCCCGCGACCAACGTCATCCCCGGTCATGCGGCGGCGCGGCTGTCGATCCGGTTCAACGACGAGCAGCGCGGCGACGCACTGGTCGAGCGGATCGCGGGCGTCGTGCGATCACATGCGCCGGAAGCACAGGTCGTCGGGCGGGTGTCGGGTGAGGCATTCCTGACCGCACCGGGGGCGTTTTCGACGCTGATCGCCGATGCGATCGGCAAGTATACCGGGCTGGAGCCGGAATTGTCGACCACCGGCGGCACGTCCGATGCCCGGTTCCTGTCGGCGCTGTGCCCGACGGTGGAGTTCGGGTTGCTGAATGCGACGATGCACAAGGTCGACGAGGCGGTGGCGGTCGACGACCTGCGGCTGCTGACGGCGATCTATGTCGATATCGTGAAGGCGGCGCTGGTAGGGAAATGAGGCGACATTCGTCATTACCGCGAGGGCGGAACCTCAGCAAAATTGCTCACAAGCGTACCCCCGCGCAGGCGGGGGTCCAGGGACCCGGGCACAGGCCGTCATTCTGCTTGGCTCTGGACCCCCGCCTGCGCGGGGGTACGGCGAGTGTACGGTTGGGGGGCGAGCCTTCGCAGAAGTTCCGCCTTCGCGGGAATGACGCAAGACAGGAGCAAGTCGCCGCCGTCAGTTGACCTTGTAATAGCCCTTGTACCACTCGGCGAACCGGCCCAGCCCTTCGGCCAGCCGGACCTTCGGTTCGTAGCCGGTCAGCGCGCGGAGTTGCGAGATGTCGGCATAGGTCGCGGTGACGTCGCCGGGCTGCATCGGCTTCATGATCTTCACCGCGTCGCGTCCGATCGCGCGTTCGAGTGTCTCGATCATGTCCATCAGCCCGACCGGCCGGCTGCCGCCGATATTGAGGATGCGGTGGTCGCCGGGCGTCGGCGGATGGTCGAGCGCGCCGATGATACCGTCGACGATATCGTCGATATAGGTGAAATCGCGCGCCATCCGGCCTTCGCCGAAGACTTCGATCGGGGTGCCGGCGACGATTTTGTCGGTAAAGCTGAAATACGCCATGTCGGGCCGGCCCCATGGGCCATAGACGGTGAAGAAGCGCAGGCCGGTCTGCGGCATGCGATAGAGATGGGCGTAGGACTGGCTCATCAATTCGCAGGCGCGCTTGGTCGCAGCGTAGAGCGAGACCGGGCGGTTCGCCGGTTCGTCCTCGCGAAACCCCTCCCCGCCCATCGGCTTGTCGCCATAGACCGAACTGGACGAGGCATAGACGAGGTGTTCGAAGCCCGGCGCATGGCGGCACGCTTCCAGTATCGTAAGCTGGCCGCCGACGTTCGAGCGTTCATAGGCAAAGGGGTTGTCGATGCTGTGCCGGACCCCCGCCTGCGCCGCCAGATGGACGACGCGGCGGATATCATGGTCGCGGACCAGCGCGGCGACCGCAGCGGCATCGGACACGTCGACCCGGTGAAAGGTGAAGGCATCGATCCTGTCGAACGTCGCGAGCCGGGCTTCCTTCAGCGTCACGTCGTAATAATCGTTGAGAATGTCGATGCCGATCACCCGCTCGCCGCGCGCGAGCAGGCGATGCGCGGTGGCATGACCGACGAACCCGGCCGCGCCGGTCACCAATATCGGACCCGACATCAGCGCAGACCCGCCGCGATGCCCATGGTCGGATCGTTCGGCATCGCCCGTTCCGAACCCGTCTGTCGGTCGCGTATCATCCGTTTCCCTTACCGCAACATGTTGGTATCGTGCCGCGGTGCAACATCGGCATACGCAGGAACACTCGTCAAAGGCCGTAGCATATCGGCCATCCGCCGCCATGCAAGACATGCGGCCGACGATGTGCGGGATATACCGATGGCCGTTAACAAATTCGCATGACCCGGCGTGTATCGATTTCCCAATGACTTGGGCGGCAATGCAGCGGGACTGGACCCGTCGGCACGGACGATCTAAGGCACCGCCGATCAACGACCTTGCCGGACGCGAAACCGCCGACGGATCTGGGCCGAACCGCGGCGGGCTTGGCAGGTGCCGGGATCGTCTGGCCAACGGGGAACAGGGACGGATGACTTTCGCTGCCGATCTCGCCCCGCAGGGCCATGCGCCGGACGCCGGCGTCGCCGCCGCGTTGCGCCGTGCGTTGCCGTCGGGGGAGGTTGCGACCGATGTGCCGCTGGCGACGCTCGGCCGCTGGCGGATCGGCGGCCCCGCCGATATCGTCGTCACCCCGCAATCGGTCGAGACGCTGGCCACCGCGCTGGCGGTGATCGCCGAACAGGATGCGCGCCATATCGTCATCGGCGACGGATCGAACCTGTTGTTCGACGATGCCGGATTTCGCGGCGTCGTGCTGCGCATCGGGCGCGGGCTCGGCGGTATCCGCAACCTCGGCGACGGGCTGGTCGAGGCCGGTGCAGGGCTGTGGGTGCCGGCGTTCGTCCGGCAGGTCATCGACTGGGGTCTGGCGGGGGCGGTTCATGCGATCGGCATTCCGGGGACGCTGGGCGGCCTGATCACCATGAACGGCGGCAGCCAGCGTAAGGGCATCGGCGAGAATGTCGTGCGGGTCGATGCGATCGATCCTGCCGGGCGGATGCAGCGGCTGACGCAGGACGATCTCGACTATCGGTATCGCGCGTCGCGATTGCAGCGCGGCGACCTGATCGTCGTCGCGGCGCAGTTGCGCTTCGAAACGGGCGACCGGCAGGCGATGCGGCGCGAGGCGCTGTCGATCCTTGCCGCGCGGCGCGCCAAGTTTCCGATGGTGCGCGCCAATTGCGGATCGGTGTTCGTCAGCGATCCCGCGCTCTATTCGCTGATCGGCCCCCCCGGCCTAGCCATCGAGCGGGCCGGGTTGAAGGGCGTGTCGGCGGGCGGCGCGCAGATTTCGCCCGATCACGCCAATTTCATCGTCAACAATGGCGGCGCGCGGGCGCAGGACGTATTGCACCTGATCCGGCTGGCGCGACGCTCGGTCGCCGCCATGTCGGGGATCGCGATGGACGCCGAAGTCCGCCACCTTGCCCCCAATGGCGTCCTGCGTCCGGCGCACGAAGTCGCCGACTTGCTGGCCGACCGGGCATGACCGTCGTCATCGAGACCGCACACGTCGCGCAGCCGACGACCCGCATCCTGAGCGTCGAACCGTCGCGGCTCGAAGGGATCGTCACCGTCAGCGGGGCGAAGAACAGTGTGCTGCGGCTGATGGCGGCGTCGCTGCTGACGGCCGGACGGATCGTGCTCGACAATTATCCGCAAGGGCTGCTCGATGCGCAGGTTCATGTCGGGATGCTGGAGGCGCTGGGCAAACGCTGCACGGTCGCAGGCGACGCGCTGACGATCGAGGAGGCATCGCCGCCGCCGGCCGAACTGGTGTGGGACGGACGTTCGATCCGCAACACGCTGCTGATCCTCGGCGCACTGGTCGCGCGGACCGGCGCGGGCAGCGTGCCGCTCCCTGGCGGATGCGATCTGGGCGGGCGCGGCTATGACCTGCACGAACTGGTGCTGACCCGGCTGGGCGCGCGGGTATGGGGCGAGCAGGGCCGGCTCCATGCCGAAGCGCCGAACGGGCTGACCGGGGCGGAGATCGTGCTGCCGCTGCGCTCGACCGGCGCGACCGAGAATGCGCTGCTCATCGCCTCGCTCGCGCGCGGTACGACGCGGCTGTGGAACCCGCATATCCGGCCCGAAATCCTCGACCTGTGCGATTTCCTGCGGTCGATGGGCGCAAGGATCACCGTCTTTGGGCAGGAAAGCATCGAGATTACCGGCGTGGCCGAATTGTCGGGTACCAGCCGGCGGGTGATGCCCGACAATATGGAAGCGATGACATGGCTGGTCGGGTCTGTCATCACCGGCGGCGACGTCGAAATCCGCGACTTCCCGTTCGACGATCTCGAAGTCCCGCTGATCTTCCTGCGCGAAAGTGGCGCAAAAATCTTTCGCGACGGCAATGTCGCGATCGTCCGGTCGGGCCGCCCCTATCCGGTCGAGATCAGCACCGGCCCCTATCCGGGGATCAATTCGGACATGCAGCCGCTGTTCGCCGCGCTCGGCGCGTGCGCGCGGGGCGAGTCGCGGATCGTCGACCTGCGCTTTGCCGGCCGCTATGCCTATCTGCCCGATTTCGAGCGGATGGGCGTGCGCAGCTTCGTGCGCGACGGCACCGCGCATATCATCGGCACGCAGACCCTGGTCGGCGCGGACGTTCGCGCAGCCGATCTGCGCGCGGGTGCGGCGCTGGCATTGCTCGGCATGAAGGCCGCGGGACAGACACGCATCAGCGATGCGTGGCAGATCGAGCGCGGCTATGATAAATTTCTCGAGAAGGCGCGCGGTCTTAACGCCACGCTCGCCTATCATGGTTCATAACGCGCGCATCTAACTGGCCCGTTTTAAAGGGATTCGGCTTCTTCCCATGTCCTACGAATCGAACCCGTTGCAGGCAGCCCTGCGCAAATGCCGGCGGCATTTCATCGCCACCGGCATTTTCTCAGGGCTGATCAACATCCTGTACCTCGTGCCCTCGATCTTCATGTTGCAGGTGTACGACCGCGTCGTGCCGACGCGCGGCGTCGCCACGCTGCTGGTCCTGTCGCTGATCCTCGCGATATCGCTGATCGTCTTCGCCGCGCTCGACACGGTGCGCATGAAGCTGCTGCTGCAGGCCAGCATGCGGCTGGAAAAGATGGCGGCCGGCAACATCCTGCATCGCATCCTCGGCAGCAACGGCGCATCGCCGGCACAGCGCGCGCAGGCGATGCGCGATTTCGATACGCTGCGCGGTACGCTGACCGGGCCGGCGATCATCGCGATGTTCGACGCCCCCTGGGCACCGATCTACATCATCATCTCGTACCTGCTGCACCCGCTGATCGGCCTGCTGGCGCTTATCAGCTCGGCGCTGCTGATCACGCTGGCGGTGCTGAGCGACAAGACGACCAAGAACAAGCTGAACGAGGTCGGGCAGCGCACGACCATGGCGTATCGATCGCAGGATTATTCGATCCAGGCATCCGAAGTCGCCCGGGCGCTGGGCATGCGCAGCGCGCTGGTCACCCGCCATCTGGTCGAGCGCGCCGATCTGGTCCGCGCGCAGGGCGATATCGCCGGCACGTCGGGCATCTTCCTCGCGATCACCAAGTTCTTCCGCCTGTTCCTGCAGTCGATGGCGCTGGCGCTGGGTGCCTATCTGGCGATCAACCAGCAGATTTCGGGCGGCGCGATCTTTGCCGCGTCGCTGATCCTCGGCCGCGCGTTGCAGCCGGTCGAACAGATCCTGAATGCGCTGAAGAACGTCATCAGCGCGCAGAACGCGTATAAGGGTCTCAACGCCTTCTGCCTGCTGCCCGACGTGACCGTGCAGCGCACCTCGCTGCCCGATCCGCGCGGCCGGATCGAGGTCGACGGCCTGACGATCCGCGTGCCCGGTTCGGATCGGGTGCTGCTCAACAAGCTGAGCTTTACCATCGAACCCGGCACCATCGTCGCGCTGGTCGGCCCGTCGGGTGCCGGCAAGTCGACGCTGCTGCGCGCGCTGGCCGGGGCAATCGATCCCGACGAGGGCGAGATTCGCGTCGACGGGGCCAGCCTGAACGACTGGAACCGCGAAGAGCTGGGCCGGCATATGGGCTATATGCCGCAGACGCCGACGCTGTTCCCGGCGACGGTCCATTCGAACATCTCGCGCTTCCGCCAGTTCGAAGGGCTGAGCGGACCGGAGCTCGATGCGCAGGTGGTGACCGCCGCGCAGCTGGCCGGTGCGCACGACCTGATCCTGCGGTTCGAGCGCGGCTATGACACGCAGTTGGCGATGCGCGAGGGCGGCGGTCTGTCGGCCGGGCAGCGGCAGGTGGTGGCACTGGCGCGTGCCCTGTTCGGGGCACCACGCATCCTGTTCCTCGACGAACCGAACGCGCACCTCGACATCAGTGCCGAGGGGCGGTTGATGGAGACGCTGCAGCACCTGCGCGAGCGCGGCGCGACCGTGGTCGTGTCGACGCACCGGACGGGCCTGTTGCAGGCGGTGGACAAGGTCATGCTGCTGCGCGACGGCGTCATCCAGATCTATGACGATCGCAGCAAGGTGATCCGTCCCGCCGCACCGCAGATGGAGCAGCAGGGCGCGGGTGCGCCGGGTGGCGGAACCCCGCCCCAGTCGGATCATGGACCGGCGACCCCGCCGTCCGGCCCGCCGCTACCGGGCAATGACGGTGCGCAGAACGATGCGACGGGCAACCGCGCCAACGGAGGTGAAGCGTGAGCGGCGAACTGGTGAACGCCCCCCAGACGGGGCAGAACATCGTACCGGTCGCGCAGGCGATCCGCGAACGGCTGGAAATCGACGATTCGCCCAACAAGGCGTTGCGCGCCGGCGTCATCATCGCCGTGCTGTTCTTCGTCGTGCTGCTCGGCTGGGCGTCGTTCGCCCGGCTCGATGCGGCGGCGGCGGGGGACGGCCGGGTCGTGGTGTCGGGCAATCGCCAGACGGTGCAGCACCGCGACGGCGGCTATGTCGAGCATCTCGACGTCCGCGAGGGGCAGCACGTCAACCAGGGGCAGGTCATCATCCGCCTGCGCGGGGCGGAGGTTCAGGCGACCGAACGCGCGCTCGCCGGCAGCGTAATCGATCTACAGGCGCAGCGCGCCCGCCTCGAAGCCGAAATCCGCGGCACGCCGATCCAGTGGCCGGCAAGCTTCGCACAGGCGACCGGCGACGACCGGACGCTGGTCGAACGCGCCAAGACGTTGCAGATCGCGCAGCAGAGCGCGCGCAACAACGCGCTGACCGCCAACCGCGCGGTGATCCGCCAGCAACAGGCCGAAGCGTCGCAGAGCATCGGCGGCTATTCGGCGCAGTCGCGCGCCAGTTCCGAACAGCGCCGCTCGCTGGAGGAACAGCTGGCCAGCACCAAGCGGCTGGCCGATGAAGGCTATGTCTCGCGCAACTCCGTCCGCCAGATCGAACGGTCGATCCAGCAGCTTGAAGGGGCCGATGCCGATTATGCGTCGCGCGCTCGTGCCGCCCGCGAACAGGTGGGTCAGGCCCGCGAATCGTCGGTCGCGACCTCGCGTCGGTATATCGAGGACGCGGCGACGCTGTTGCGCGATACCCAGTTCCAGCTGAACGAGGTGATGCCGAAATGGATCGCCGCGAAGGAACAGCTGGAACGCACCGTCATCCGCGCGCCGGTCGCCGGGCGGGTGGTCGAACTGCGCGTCTTCTCGCAAGGCGGCGTGGTGCAGGCCGGACAGCCGATCCTCGACATCGTGCCCGATGCCGCACCGCTGGTCGTCCGCGCCAATTTCGACCCGAGCGACATCGACGGCGTCTATGAAGGACGTCAAGCGGAAGTGAAGTTCCTGTCGCTGCACGAACGCGATCTGCCGATTCTGCTCGGCAACATCCGCAACGTGTCCGCCGACAGCCTGACCGACGAGAAGTCGGGCCGCAGCTACTTCACCGCCGAGATCGTGGTGCCGCAGTCGCAGATCGCGATGCTGAAGGAAGTCCGCGGGGCCGACACCGGCATCCGCGCCGGCGTGCCGGTCAGCGTATTGGTGAAGCTGCGTCCACGTACCGCGCTGCAATATATGCTCGATCCGCTGACCGAGGCGTTCCGCCGGTCGCTGCACGAGCGTTGATCGACCCTGTGCCGGACGGGCGGAAACGCGCTTCGTCCGGCACTTATCAGGGTTACTTCTGTCGGGCGCTGCGATAAGGATCGCGGCATCGACACGACCGCCCGTCCGGACAGGGAAGCCGGAGGCAGGTTCTGACAAGGGGGATTTTATGTCGGCGGGATATCGTTCGCGCGCACTGTTGCTGCTGTCGGTGGCGCTGACCGGGGTCGCCCCGGCGATGGCGCAGGTCGCCCGTCCGACGACGCGACCGGCCACGCGACCGGCGCAGCCTGCCCTCACCCCGATGCGGTCGGACCCGGTGTCGTCGGAAATCCCGACCCTGCCCGCCGATCCCAATGCGCGGACCGAAACGCTGGCCGAGGCGGTGGCCGATGCCTATCGCCACAATCCGCAGCTCGAGGCGCAGCGCGCCCAGCTGCGTTCGATCGACGAAAGCGTCATCCAGGCCAGCTCGCCCTATCGTCTGCGCTCCAGCGTCGTCGGCACGGTCCGGTACCAGGAGCAGGTGCAGCGGCAGATCTTCTTCAACGATCTGGTCACCAACCGGAACCGCGCGACCGGCGCGTCGCTGACCGCGTCGCAGATCCTGTTCAACGGCGGTCGTACCGCCGCGCAGGTGTCGGCAGCCGAGGCCGATGTGCTGTCGGCGCGCGAACGGCTGCGCGAGGTCGAGAGCTTCATCCTGTTCGAAGTCGTCGATGCCTATGCATCGGTGCTGCGCGACCAGACGCTGATCGCGATCCAGCGGCGCTCGGTCGATTCGTACCAGCGGCAGGTCGATCAGGCGCAGGCGCGCGAACGCGCGGGCGACCTGACCCAGACCGACATCAATCAGGCGCAGGCCCAGCTCGGGCTGGTGCAGGCGCAGCTGGCGCAGGGCGAGGCCAATCTGGAGCGCAGCCGCGGCCGTTTCGCCGTCGCGGTCGGGCGCAATCCGGGTAATCTGGCCCCGCCGCCTGTTCTCCCGGGCATCCCGACATCAATCGACCTCGCGTTCCGCAGCGCCGAGCAGGAAAGCCCGGCATTGTGGCAGGCGATCCTGAACGAACGCGGCGCGCGGGCGCGGATCGCCGCCGAGCGTGCCGAGCGCAATCCGGTGCTGAGCGCGGATGCGTCGATCGGCCTGAACGACCCCACCGGCATCGGTTTCGACAATCTGCGTCGCGGCGCGAGCGCGTCGGCGACGCTGACCGTGCCGCTGCTGACCGGCGGCGTGGTCGATTCGCGCGTGCGGCAAGCGCTGGCGAACCAGCAGGCGCAGGCGTTCACCGTCGAGGCGACCCGCCGGGGCGTGTCGTCGCAGGTGCAGCAGGCGTGGAACCAGACGATCTCGTCGGGTGAACAGCAGACGATCGGCCTGCGCAGCGTCGAGGCGGCGGCCCGCGCGCTGGAAGGCGTGCGGCGCGGATTCCAGGAAGGCTTCCGTTCGAACTTCGAAGTGCTCGATTCGGAGCAGCGGCTGCTCAACTCGCAACAGCTGGTCGCGAACGCCGAATATCAGCGTTACAGCTCGCAGGCGACGCTGCTGACCTATATCGGCCGGCTGGAAACCGCGTTGCTCAATCCGGGGGCCGCGACCTATGACATGGAGCGCAACCTGAAGAAACAGAAGGCGATGCAGATCGATCCCTTCCAGCCTTTCGTCAGTGTCCTCGACAAGCTGGCGCGCGCGCCGGACGATCCCAAGGAAGCGCCGGCAGTGCCGGTCGCCGGCCCGCCGAACCTGCTGCCGCCGACCGCCCCGCTGCCCGGCCGTCCGCTCGGCACCGCGCTGCCGGTGTTCAAAGACCCCGGTGCGATCGCGCTCCCGGCCGACGATACCGCCCCGCCGTCGGCACGACGCAACCCGGCGGCCGCCCGCAAGGACGACTGAGGATCTGGCGCGGTCGGGCTGTTGGTCCGGCCGCGTTTTTTCTGGACGGGCTGATCGGCAAAGGATCTCTTCGTGAATTGCCGGGGCACGGGACCCGAGGCGCACGCTCCGTCCGACCGCACACTTGCGAAAACACTTTCCTACAAGCTGTCGCCTATGGAACGAACCGTGAACGATCCACCTGGATCGTCAGCGGGAGAATGTTCATGTCCGATCCGTTCCAGTCCTTCACCGATTCGCCGGTCGGTCCGGCCCGCACCGCGGTCGCGGTGACGCCGAGCGACAGCGCACCGCTGCCCCGTCTGCCCAAGGCGCTTTATATCGGGGGCGGCGGCGACGTGACGCTGCGCTGCGTCGACAGCAGTGCCGACATCGTGTTGAGCGCGGTGCCGGGGGGCAGCGTGCTGCCGGTGCGGGCGCAGTTCGTGCGTGCGACCGGAACGACCGCCACCGCGATCGTGGCGCTCGGCTGATGCTGGGGTTCGCCTTCAATGTCGGCGCATCGCGCGGGCGACGCAGGGCCACGCCGTCATGGCGTGGTGCGACCCGCGACCTGATCGCGCGGATGGACCCGCCGCCCTCCGTCGACCGGACGGCGCAGATCGACCGGCTGATCGGCGCGCTGATCGATGCCGATATCTGGAGCCGGCTGGATACCGTGCTGATCCTCGCCGCGCATGGTCCGAAAGTGGCGCTGCTGAACTGGACCGGACGGCGCGATGCGGCGATCGGCGGTGGCACGCCGGTGTTCGTGCCCGATCGCGGCTATTGGTGCGACGGGCTGGACGACTGGATCGACACCGCGCTGGCACCGGTTGCGGGGACGCAGTTCCAGCGGAACGCCGCGATGGTGGGCGCGTGGACGCGCAAGGACGCACGCAACCCGGCCGCGCCGATCGGGACGATCACCGGCAGCTCGCTGCTGATCAACCCGCGCAACGTCGGCAATGCCAGCACCGGGCGGCTGAACGGGACGACGCTGGTCGCAGGCGGTACCGTCGACACCGGCTATGGCTTTACCGCCATCGACCGCAGCAGTTCGTCGCGCCTGCGCCAGATCATCAACGGCCGGGTGACCGGCAGCACCAGTTCGGCGACGTCGACCACGCCGGCATCGGCGACGATCGGACTGGGACTGACCAACGACATCTATTCGGAGGGGCAGTTCTGCGCATTCGTCGCCGGCGGCACGCTGTCCGACGCGCAGCACCAGACGCTGGCGACGGCACTGGCCGGCTATATGCGCGAGGTTGGCGTCGCCCCCCTGCCCGCCCCGACCAGCCGGACCTTGCCGTCGTCGCAAAGCATCGCCCTGCCCGATGGATCGGCACCGATCAGCGCGGGCAGCGGCATGGCGGTCACCGGCATCACCCGCGATCTGGCCGGTCGCTGGTATCTCGGCAATGGCCGACCGACCCGGACCGCGTTGCTGTTCACCCGGATGAAGCCCGACCTGTTGGCGATCGACGAGGAATTCGACCTGACGCGACTGGGGCTGTCGAGCGACTTTGCCGGATCGTGTCAGGGCATGACCTGCGACCGGACGACGGGACGGATCTGGTTCCTGTTGAAACAGGCGGGCAGCAGCGGCGACAAGACCTATCTGGCGAGCTTCGATCCGGCGACGGGCGCGCTGGCGGGTGCGCCGACGCTGGTCCTGCCGGGCGACAACGGCATCGCCTTTGATTCGCGGCGCGACGGTTTCTGGATCGTGCGCGATCAGAACGAGTTAGTATTGTACGATCGACAGGGTCGGCCACGCACCGGCGCGATCGAGCTGCCCGCGAACAGCGACCATGTGGTCGTCGTCGAAACCGCGCAGGGTGACTATGCGGTCGGCGATATCCTCGTCACCTTTGGTGCGAACGGCGCGGCCGGATCGCTGCTTCGCCTGCGGACCGGCGACTATGGCGGGCCGAATCAGATCGCGATCGACGTCCTGACCGGGGCCGATTCGGTCGAAGGCGTTCATATCCAGGGCAATTCGCTGTGGATCGGCAATGACGGCGCAACGAATTCGGGCAATCCCCCGCGAAATCGTCTGTTGACCTATCTGCCCTGACGAACGGATCGGCGCGGGCCACCGGTTGCCCGCGCCGATCCGTCCCGTCGGGGGACGCGCGTCCCCCGATCGGACAGAATTCGTTACGGTAGCGGCCAATGGTGTGCCGACGTCGATCAACGACCTTCAATCCTGCATTCGGCCGTTTGGGTAAACGGCCAGTCCACCATTTGCCGTATCATGACGGCACGCCGAATAGTCCTTGATCAGCCAAGGTTCTGCAATGGAACGCGAGAGCTCGCGAGGACACCATATCGTCGGGCGTTCAACAATCTTCGGTAAACACCCTTATAACCTCGTACTTTAGAACATCGGAAAAGGGATTCGGTGTCTATGGTCCTTGGGTTTGCGAAGCAGTCCAGACACTGCTCACCGCGAGTTCCACCGAGATTTCACAATCATTTTCGGCGGGGAAAATCGATGACCATGAACAGCGCAGTCGCAAACGGCGAACTTCATCTTCAGGGCACTTATCTGAGCATCGGCATCAATGCCGACGGCAACCTTGGCACCACCAAGAACGCACCGACCGGTTTCGCGACCGACGCCGACAGCGGCTTCCTGCGCGTCGGCATGTTCGCCGACCTCGACGGGTTCGGCCAGGGCAACGCGACCACGCTCGACGACGCGCTGCTGCAGGGCCGTTCGATCGAAGGGTTCAACATCGGCTACACGATCGGTTCGAACAAGGTCGTGCAGAGCAACCAGATGCTCACCGGCTATCACCAGATCAACGGCAAGCTGAGCGATGCCAGCACCGAAACCGAAGGCAAGGCGATCTGGAACGGCGCGACCAAGGACAATCTGGGCGTCGCACAGACCATCACGCTGGCCAATGACGCCAAGTACATCAAGATCGACGTCACGCTGACCAACAATTCGGCGACGACCATGAACGACGTCCGCTACATGCGGACCGCCGATCCCGATCAGGCCGGCAAGTACGACACCGCGAACAAGATCGAAAAGCAGGGCAACGGCGCGCTGGTCACCGCGATGCTGCAAAAGGACACCCCCTTCTTCCTGTATTCGCAGGACGCCCGGGCGACCGCTTCCTTCTACGGCTTCGTCAATCTCGATCCCTATGCAGCGACCAACACGTCGCAGGCGCAGGGCTATACCAAGACGGTCGACCAGACGCTGAACCTGACCTTCGGCCTCGGCACGCTGAAGCCCGGTGAATCGACCAAGATCACGCTGTACATGGGCGTCACCGACAATCTGAAGTCGACCATTGCCCAGATCGACGCCGGCAAGGCACCGGTCGTCGTCAACCTCGCCCCCGAAGCGGTGGCCGACGCCTTTGACGGTGACCAGGACAATGCGGTGACCGGCAACGTCCTGTCGAACGACAAGGACCCAGAGGGCAAGAAGCTGACCGCCAGCCTGCTCGACGGTCCGGACCATGGCACGATCACCTTCTCGGCCGACGGTTCGTTCATCTACACGCCGGACGCCGGCTGGAGCGGCGGCGACAGCTTCACCTATGCCGCATCGGATGGTGTGCATAACTCGAACGCCACCGTCGACCTGTCGATCGAGGCCGCCCCGGTCATCGAGGAACCGGTGATCGAACTGCCCCCGGTCGTCGCTCCGGTCGTTCTGCCGCCGGTGTCGACCGATCCGTTCCTCGACCTGCTCCAGGCCGCGTCGGTGATCCATGGCAATGCCAGCGCCAACGAAATCCTGACGGGTACCGCCGGCGCCGACGTCTTCCACTTCTCGAACGCTGCCACCACCGGTCAGGACCGCATCGTCGGCTTCGGCAAGAGCGACCTCTTCGTCACCGACGCCAAGCTGTACGACGGCAACAATGACGGCATCATCGCCCTGTCGCGGAACAAGGTGTCGATCGACGGCGGCAAGAATGGCGATACGGTCGTGATCGAAGGTGTGTCGAAGCTGCGCTTCCTCGGCACCGACGATGCGGGCCATGCGGTCTATGCCGATGCCAGCGCCCGTCCGAAGAGCGCCAAGGAAGGCACCACCGCCGACGACGCCTTCATGGGCGACGCCCGCAACAAGTCGAAGAACGTGTTCTTCTTCGACACCAACCACGGCCTCGACCTCGGCAACGACACGATCGGCAACTTCGGCAAGCATGACCTGGTCGTCACGACCACGAAGCTGGCCGACGACAACAGCGACGGCATCGTCAGCGCCACCGGCGGCAAGTTCGCGCTGCCCGGCGACACCGGCTCGCTGCTGGTCAGCGATACCAAGGGTGCCGCGATCGACTCGCTCGAATTCGACGGATCGGTCGTCCGCGACGGGCTGACCTACTATGTCTACTCGCTGGTCGGATCGGTCGGCACCGACGCGAGCGATCTGAGCTTCTGAACCGTCCCATCGGGACACTAGCGAACGCCGGTCCCGCAAGGGCCGGCGTTCTGCCGTTCAGCGGCGTGCCGCACGCGCGAAAAAGTTAACGAAAAGCGCCGCGCGCATTTGGCACATCGTTTCTTCACCTTTACAGGCTATCGATGGGGAATCGGTGGGAGGAAGCCATGCATCTCGATAATCTTTGCGCCATCATTGCCGAAGTCGAACTGATGGGCGGCGACCCGGTCAGTGAGATCCTTGCGCCCAGCGAAGTGCGCGCCATTGCCGAAGCGGTATTGGCGATCAGCGCGGCCGCGCCGGCGGCGCATGGCGAAGCCGCTACCCCGTTCGCCAGCGTGTGGATGCAGACGATCCCGCCATTCATGCACGATTGTTTCAGCGCGTAACGCAGCCGGGCCGGGCCTTCCCCGGTCCGTGACGATGACCGACGGCGACCGGGCACGCGATGGCGTTCCCGGTCGCCGTCGTTTCGGGACTGGCGCGTGCGCCACTGCCCGCAACGGTTCGGGCATCGTGGTACGGAACCGACCGAGCAGGACGGCCAGCATTATGATTACGGGAAATTAATATGCCTGTCATGTAACCACCCTACCCAGCGGACAAATCACAAGGGGACGTGGCGTGGCAGTTGCTGGAGATATCGCGTTGGTCGGCTATGGTGCCGATGCCGGGGTAAAGTCGTTCGCATTCGTCCTGCTGGCCGATCTGGCCGGGCAGACCCTCTATTTCACCGACAATGGCTGGCTGGCGGCCGGCGGCTTCCGTGCCAATGAAGGTACGGTCTCCTATACCGTGCCCGCCGATGCGAAGATCGGGACGGTCGTGACCATTTCCGGCCTGACCGGGATGCTCAATCCCTCGGCGAGCGGCGATCAGATCCTCGCCTATACCGGCAGCGCCACCAATCCGACCTTCCTGTTCGCGCTGAACTTCGCCGACGGCAAGACGGCGTTCGCCGGCGACGCGACGAGCTCGAACACCAGCGCGGTCCCGACCGGCCTGACCGCCGGCGCAGATGCGCTGGCCTTCGGCGACGACAACGGTGCCTATACCGGCCCGACGACCGGCAGCCGCGCAGAAATCCTCGCCGCGATCGCCGATACGAAGAACTGGACCACCAACGACACCGCCGGCGTGGCCTATGCCAGCGGCTTCACCGTCGGCGGCGGCAGCAATGCCGGGGCGTTCGGCGTCGCCGATATATCGGTGGAAGAAGGCGATGCCGGGACGACCGACCTGACCTTCACCGTCACCCGCGACGGCGGCAGCGACGGCGAAGCCACCGTCGACTATGCCGCGACCTTCGGATCGGCCGATGCCGGCGATATCGTCGGGACGTTGCCGACCGGCACGCTGACCTTCGCCGCTGGCGAGACCGCGAAGACCGTGACCATCACCGTCGCCGGCGACACCGTCCGCGAATCGGATGAGACGATCGCCCTGACGCTGACCGGTGCCACTGGCGGCGCGACGATCGCCGATGCGACCGCGACCGGCACGATAGTGAACGACGACGGCACCGCGCCCGCGGTGTCGATCGGCGACGTTTCGGTGGTCGAGGGCGATGCGGGCCAGACGCTGGCAACCTTCACCGTCACCCGCACGGGCGGCGATGGCGCGTTTTCGGTCGCCTATGAGACGATGAGCAACACCGCGACCGCCGGCAGCGATTTCGTCGGTGCCGACGGCCGCATCGACTTTGCCGCCGGCCAGCAGACGGCGACCATCTCGATCGCGGTGAACGGCGATACCGTTCGCGAAGGCAACGAAAAATTCTACGTCGCGCTGTCCGATGCCACCGATGGCGCGACGCTGACCGATTCGCTGGGCGAAGCGACGATCGTCAACGACGACCTGTTCCGCATCCATGACGTGCAGGGCGCGGCGTTCTTCAGCCCCGTCCTCACGGCCGACGGGGTCGGCGGCTTCAACATCCGATCGACGACCACCGTCACGGTACAGGCGGTGGTGACCGCGCTCGACGGCACCGGCGCACGGCAGGGTTTCTACCTGACCGAAGAGACCGCCGACTGGGATACGAGCGCGCTGACCTCCGAAGGCATCTTCGTGATGGCCCGCGACGATCGCAACGCCGGCACGACGCTGGCCGCGCTTGCGCCGAACCTGCGGGTCGGCGACCTCGTGACCGTCACCGCGCAGGTGATGGAGTATCAGGCGTTCACCAACATGCCGCGCACCGTGCTGACCGGTGTCAGCGGCATCACCGTGGATGCCAGCAACCAGGATCTGCCGACCCTGATCCTCGACGGATCGCCCGGCCGCGCCATCCCCAGCGCGATCCTGACCGACGAGGTGCCCAATTACTTCGATTCGGTCGGCGGTGCGGGTTTCGATCCGGCCAACGACGCGCTCGACTTCTTCGAAACGATCGAGGGGATGCGGGTCACCGTGCCCGACATGGTGGTCGCCGACGGTTTCGTCGGCGTTTCGGGCGGCAAGCCGTTCCTGAAAGCCTATTCGGCCGTCCATGCCGATGCCGACCAGATCAACAGCCGTGGCGGCTACACGATCGGCGGCGACCCGAAGCTGTCGCCGCCCGATACCGCCGATACCCGCGACGACGTTCGTTCGGGCGGGCGCTATATTCATGACGGCGATACCAATCCCGACATCCTCGAACTCGATTTCACCGACTTCGCGACCGCCGCGCCGGCGGCGCTCGTCACCGCCGCATCGGCGGGCGACAAGCTGGGCGACGTGACCGGTATCGTCGAATTCGACTTTACCGACCTGAAGCTGTTCGTGACCGACCCGGTGACGATCAAGGAAGACGTGACGCCCGTGCGCGAAGTGACGACGATCGTCGCCGATGCCCGCGCGCTGACCATCGGCACGTTCAACGTCGAAAATCTTGCCGCGACCGATGCCGACGCGCGCTTCACCGCGATCGCCGATGCCATCGCCGTCAATCTGAAGACGCCCGACATCCTGACGATCGAGGAAATCCAGGACAATAACGGCGCGACCGCGGGCGATGGCACCTCGTCGACCGGTACCGACGCCTCGCTGACGTGGCAGAAGCTGGTCGACGCGGTCAACGCGGCGACGGGGCAGCGGTACCAGTGGGTCGACGAACTGCCGGTCTATAATGCCGAGGGCGGCCAGCCCAACGGCAACATCCGCGTCGGCTTTCTCTACAATACCAACCGGGTGCAGCTCGGTGACCTCGCCGCCGACGCGACGATCGAACAGCGCCGCGCCTTTACCGACCGGATCGGCGACGGTGTGCGCGATGCCGGCGACCGGATCGGCCATGACGACAGCCAGATCGCCGGCCAGATCAACGCCGCCGATTGGACCAACACCCGCAAATCGCTGCTCGGCCAGTTCAGCTTTGCCGGCAACGACGTCTATGTCGCCGCCAACCACCTGCCGTCGAAGGGCGGATCGGGCGAATTCTGGCAGCTCGACCAGAATATCGACAATGGTCAGCCGACCAATGCCGGCTGGGCCAAGCGCAACGCCATCGGCGAAGACGTCTGGCACATGCTCGATACGATCCAGTCGGCATCGTCCGACAACCGGATCGTCGCGGGCGGCGACTGGAACGAATTCTACTTCAACCGCGCGATGGAAGCGGCGACCGGCTATGTCGACGCCAACGGCACTGCCCGCGACGGCGGCGCACGGTTCGACAATCTGACCGTGACCGAGCTGACCGAGGCCGAGCGCTATACCTATATGTTCGATGGCCGGTCGCAGGCGATCGACCATGTCATCGTCGATCAGCAATTGGGCGCGGTCGCCAGCTATGACGTCGTCCATATCAACACCGGCTATAACAATCGCGGTGGCACCAACCCGGCCTTGTCGGACCATGACCCCGCGCTCGCCCAGTTCGATTTCCGCAATTTCGGCGAACGCCTGCGTGGCACTGCCGCGATCGACCGGATCGAGGGGCTTGGTGGCGACGACCGGATCGAGGGGCTGGCCGGCAACGACCAGTTGTTCGGCGGTGACGGCAACGACCTGCTGATCGGCGGTGCCGGCAGCGACACGATGTGGGGCGGTGCCGGCAGCGACGCGTTCTTCTACGATGCGACCGGAGCCGGCGGAAAGGACCGGATCAAGGACTTCTCGTCCGAAGATTTCCTCGTCACCACCGTTCGCTTGCGGGACAACAACAAGAACGGCCTGATCGCGGCCGGCTCGAACAAGGTGTTCGACCTGTCGGGCGGCGGTTCGATCGCGATCGAAGCGGTCAACGGATCGAGTGTCCGTACGATCGAATATGACGGCATGCTGATGAAGAACGGCGTGGCTTATTATATCTACAGCACGGTCGGTTCGACCACCGATCCGGTAGAGGCGCTCGCGCTGCTCTGATCGGCCGGGCGGTGACGAAGGGGGCGGAACCGGTTTGCGGTTCCGCCCCTTTTTTGCGTCCGGAGCGATCTCCGATCCGGTTGGAGCATCGGCCCGCGGGCGACTTTGCTTTCCCGCGCGGCGCGGACCGACAGCGATACCGAAGCATCGCGACCGACACGCGACGAAACCGCGGACATGCCAGCGGCCCACCGCGCAACGGTCGCCCGCAGCGCACCGACGGTGCTCCGACGTGATCGGCAACTGCCCTATTGCGATTGGGCCAGCGTTCCCGGTCCTGCCGGGTCAACACCCTGCCCGTCGCAGCTATTCGCCAGATCGTGTTCGCCTTGCCCGGCGGGAAACCGATCGCGCGACCCATTCACCTGCGATTGCCGTACGCACCATCGATATCGTCATCCCGGGCTTGACCCGCGATTCCACTGTTCTTCGATGACGGCGGGCAAGAAGCGGGCTCCTGGGTCGAGCCCGGGGTGACGATCGGGAAATGGACGTCGGCTTCATCGCACTTGCGCGCCATCTCAGAATGGAGAGCGGGCGTATTGTACGCGGGTGCAGGCCAGAGCGCCGGCCACAGGCGCGATCGTACCGCAACGATTGTCCGTGCTCGACGCGATACGGCAGTACGACCGCCATCATGGCAGTTGGTCGGCGTTCGGTCGACCATGCGCCGCGCAACAAAAGAGGCGCCGGCTTTCGCCAGCGCCTCCCTTACCGATCGCCGTAGAAGCGACGGTTTGCCGTCAGCTTAGAGCGGCGGGGTCGAAGCGTCGGGTGCTTCGTAGATGTAGTAGGTCACGCCGCCATGGACTTCCGTCCCGGCATACTTGATCTTCGTCACGTCCGGGCTCGAGATATCGATCTGGCCGCCCGGGCCCATCTTCGGATCGGTCGACTGCGGCCCCGTCGAACCCGAAACGTCGAGAACGAAGTTCTTGCCGAAACCGACGACATTGTTGGTGGTGTTGTCGAACAGCTTGGCAGTGGTGACAATCTTGTCGCCTGCGCCGAAGTTGGTCAGCACGTCCTGACCCATGTTCAGGCCGAGTGCGTTGTCGATCAGCAGGGTCTTGTTGGCACCGGCGAAATCATAGGTTTCGTTGCCGACCTTGTTTTCCATGACGTTGGCGCGGCCACCGAACTCGGAAATCCACAGGTTCTTTAGCGTCGCCGAATTGGCATAGACGTGCAGGCCATTGTCGCCGGTGCCGCCCTTGCTGCCGAGGTAACGCAGTTCGGTGACGGGGCCGTTATCGCCGCTGACCTGGATCTGGTCGTTGCCGGCGTTCTTGCGGCTGGTGCGATCGATGTCGAGTTCGCCGTTCGCGCCGAACTGGATGAAGCCGTCGCCGTTGCCGTCGAAGATCTGCTTGTAGTTCAGGATCGAATCGTTGCTGCTGAAACCGTTGAGCGTGTCGTCGCCGGCGTTGCCTTCCTTGAACACGAATGCGGTCGCGCCGGCGCTACCGTTGTAAACGTCTGCACTGTTGTTCAGCAGAATGTCGACCTTGGTCGCGCTCGTGATGAGCGTGCTGTTGTCGCGGAACGTCGGAACCGTATCAGCCATGGTGTTTCTCCCTGAAATACTAAAAAAACATCGTTCGGCACGCCCGCCGTTTGAAGGCGCACCGTGCTTAAGAGGGCATTTACGTAGATTGTCGTGAACCGTCAATGAATTATGAAGGGTTCAACATGAACAGGAATCCAACCTATCCAGCTTTAGGACAGGCGTTAACGTTCTAATTTTGTTGACGCAGGACGACGCCGCCCTTCGCGACCGTCCGTTTCTACCTCGTATGAAGTATCGATCCGTTTCGGTTCGTTCGGCCGCCGCAAACATGCGACGACCTGAACCGGCTGCCGCTCGGATGCGATTTTTTTACTACAGCTTTATTTGACGGAACGCTGGAACATCGGCGACAGCCGGTCGCTGCCGAAATCGCGGTTTCCATCGAAACCGTCGGGCCATTCCAGCCGGTGCGGAAGGATGCGCTTTCGCGACGTCGCGTTGCCGACATCGTCAGCGTTACGACCTCCAACCTTGCCCAGTCGTTTCGGACGTGGACCCCTTATTTTCCCCGGCGTCGCTCTACGAGAATTGGTGCGGGATGCAAGCCGATTGGTGCGGCACATTATGCCGGACTGTCCCGACTTTCCCGTGTCGGGACAGTCTTGTGCCATTTTCGTCACGGTTGCGGGTGTTTCATGAACAATCGTTAATTATCAGTTTGCGCAGTGCCCCAATCCGCGCATCATTCGCGCAGTTGTACAGGGAGCGTAGCGTTGCCCGATTTGCCGAATGCCATGCCGCCCGCCCTGTCCAGCTTCGCCGCCACCCAGTCGCAACGCTCGATCGCCGCGCCGCTGTGGCGCGGGGTCCGATCGGTCGGATTGACCTGTGTTGCCGCCACGCCCGAACAATGCGCGACGCTGATCGCGACCGCGCAGCGGGGCGCGCCGGTGTCGATCGACGGCACCGATGCGACCGATCGGGCACGCGTGCAACTCACCGCCGATCTGACGCCGGTCGATGGCCGGCCGGCGATCACGATGTCCGCACGGCCATCGATCGTGATGGATGATGCACAGGGGGAATGGAACGGTCCGGCGGTCGTTGCCGGCGAGGGCGAGGATTTCGCGACCCTCGCCGAACGCGCGCTGGACCGGGCGCTGCCATGGCGCGGCGCACGACCGGATCACCGACTTACAGGGGAGATGAAGTAATGCAGAATAGCGCTCTGGTACCCGGCACGCCCGTCGAACGCGACTGGCCGCTGGGTGGTGCCGACGACCTCGTCGAATCGCTGTCGCTCGATCCGTTCGCGGGTCAGACCTATGCGAACAAGCCGATCGCCACGGCGACCCAGGCGGGGAACATCCTGACCCGTTCGGGCTGGAACTGGACCTACAACAATTACGGCGAATTGAGCGATGGGGTCCTGAACTTCGGTTTCTGGAACAGCATCGATGAGCTGCAGAACAGCTATTACGTCAACGCGACCGGCACGCTGGCCCTGAATGAGGCGTTTTACGGCGCCGATTTTTCGGCTTTCAACGCCGATCAGCGGATGCTGGCGCGCGCGGGCATCGCCCTTTGGGACGATCTGATCGCGATCAGCTTTCAGGAAACCAAGTCGTACAATGCCGACATCACCTTCGGTAACACCTTTACCGGTGGTGCGCAGGCCTATGCCTATCTGCCGTTCGGCAACATCTTCGATGCCTCTGCGCTGCAGGACGGGTTCGAGGATTATGGCCGGCTGAGCGGCGACGTCTGGATCGACGGTTTCGTCAGCTCGAACTTCTTCCCGGTCCGCGACAGCTTCTATGCCAAGACGACGATCGTCCACGAACTCGGCCACTCGCTCGGGCTGAGCCATCCGGGCAATTATGATGCGCTCGACGATGACGACGGCGACGGTCAGCCCGATCCGATCACCTATGCCAACGATGCCGCCTATGCGCAGGATTCGGCACAATATTCGATCATGAGCTATTTCAGCGCCTATGAAACCGGCGCGCAGCATATCGACTGGGCCAATCTCCGCTTCGGCTATGCGGCGACGCCGATGGTCCACGACATCGTCGCCATCCAGAAAATCTATGGTGCCGACCGGACGACGCGGACCGGTGACACCGTCTATGGCTTCAATTCGACCGCCAATCGCGCCGAATACGACTTTACGAAGAACGCGGCACCGATCGTCGCGGTCTACGACGCGGGTGGCAACGACACGCTCGATTTCTCTGGCTGGAACACGCCATCGGTCATCGACCTGAACGCCGGCGCGTTTTCGTCGGGTGGCGGGATCGAGGCGTTCCTGACGCTCGAACAGGTCAATGCCAATCGCGCCGCACAGGGCCTGGCCGCCCGTTCGCAGGCGACGTTCGACGCCTATACCGCGCTGCGTGATGACCTTGGCCTGACCAACGGCCTGTACAAGGACAATATCTCGATCGCGTATGGCGTGACGATCGAAAATGCGATTGGCGGCGGCGGCAACGACCGGCTGATCGGTAACCAGGTCGCCAACAAGCTGACCGGCGGTGCGGGGCGCGATATCTTCGAGTTGCGCAACTCGGGCGTCTCGGGCGTCGACACGGTGACCGATTGGCAGCGCGGCGACGTGCTGGCGGTCGATCGGGCGCTCCGCGACAACAACAATGACGGCATCATCACGTGGCGCGGTGGTACGGTGGCCATCGACACCACCGATGGCGACGCGGTCACGCTGACCGGGGCGAACGGGGCTGCCGGGCTGCGCCTGATGGGCAGCATCGACGGCACCTTCTATTATGGCGACGCCCGCGTCCGCCCGGTCGCGGGTCGCAGCCAGCAGGTCGCGGAAAGCGGCTTCGGCGACGATGTCCTCAAATCGTCGAGCAACAAGAAGATCAGCGACATCTTCTTCTTCGATACCGCCAACCCGATCGCCGGGCTCGGCAACGATTCGCTGACCTTCACCGCACGCGACATCATCGTCACCACGACGGCGTTGTTCGACGGGAATGACGACGGCATCATCCGCTTCAACGACGGCATCCTCGACCTGTCGGGCGCTGGCGGCACGGTCGCCATCTCCGGTACGCGCGCGCTGGAATTCGACGGGATGATCGAACAGAACGGACTGCGCTTCTATATCTACAGCGCCGTCGGTTCGAGCGTCGGCCTGGGCAGCGTCGACGTCTGACGACCTGGGTGGCACGATCCCCGATACGGGATCGTGCCACCCCCTTCCCCCCTTCGCAAACCGGGCAAGGCTCTGCTATTGGCGGGACTTCGCTGGGAAGGGATCGATCGCCGTGACGTTTGGCCATACACACGCGGCGGCGCGATGAACCGCATCGCACGCCAGGCCGGCACCGGTCGCGATTCGGCGGCGCTGCGCTGGACGATGACGCTGATCCCGCCCTTCGCCATCGCCTATAACGGTATTTTCGCCGCCGCCGCCGCGGTGGGCGCACCGATGAATAACGCGATCGTCATCGCCGCCGAACTGCTCATCATCCTCAGCGCGATCGGCCTGTCGTTCGTCCGCGACGGCATCCGCCGCGAGGATATGGCACCGCTGCTGTTCGTCGCCGGGATCGTCGCGGTCGCGATGATCGGGTCGCTGGTGTTCGAACGCCCGATGATCGAGGGGGTGCGCAACGCGCTGATCATCGCCGCCTTCACGATCCTCGGCATCCGCTGCGACGAACGAATGGTTCGCATCGCCTTTGCGGTCGGTTGCGGGATCGCGCTGGGCGTCTTGCTGCTCGAAATCAGCAGCGTCGACACCTATGCCTCGATCTTCCAGCCGGCGAGCTATCTGACCAAGACGCGCGGGTTCGTCGTCAAGGATTTCATGGACGAGAATTCGCTGGCGATCGGGACGATCTCGTACAGCGGGCGCTTCACCTTCGGCCTGTATGACGGGCCGCGCACCTCGTCGATCTTTCTGGAACAGGTCAGCATCAACTGCTTCTCGATCGTCATCATGGTGTATCTGTGCACCATGTGGCAGCGGCTGAGCCTCGCCGAACGGATACTGGCGCTGGCGACGGTGTTCCTGATCGTGGTCACCAACAATGCGCGCATGTCGGCGCTGCTCGCGCCGCTGTTCCTGATCGGGTATTTCCTGTTCCCGCGCCTGCCGCGCTATTGGCAGGGGCTGATGCCCGTCGTGTCGATCGGCGCGACCTTCCTACTGTTCGCGTTCATCCCGTGGCGCGCCGGCGACGATCCGGTCGGGCGGCTCGGCGTGACCTATCGCTATCTGACATCCTATAATGCCGGCGATTACTTGTTCGGCGTGCCCGCGCTCATCGCGCGGACCGGCGATACCGGCTATGGCTTCGTGATCGCGTCGATGGGACTGGCGGGCGCCTTCGTCTACTGGGCCTATCTGATCGTCGTCGTGCCCCAGAATTCGGACATGTCACGACGCGCGGCATGGGCGTCCGCGCTGTACATCTATGTCTGGCTGCTCGTCGGCGGCACCGGCACCTTCTCGATGAAGTCGGCCCCGCTGCTCTGGCTGCTGCTCGGCTATTGCCGGGCAACCTATCTGGCGGCGCAGGACGAAGGGGCGCGTCGGCAGGCCGAAGCCCACCGACTGACACCGCGCGAGCGCATGGCCCGGCGACACGCCGCCGCCGGTTGACCGGTCAGTGTGACCGGAACAGATGGATCGCCGCCATGATCGCCAGCCATGGCGTCGCGGCATAGACCGCCAGCGTCATCAACCGCTGGCGCGGTGACCATTTGAACGGTTGGGCAGCCGGTGCGACGTCGAAGCTGACGACGTTGCCGCGAGTCGCGTCGGACACGGCACCCGACGGCAACGTTCCGATGAACTCGCAGCCATATTGGGTACCCTCGCCCCACATCACGGTCGCCTCGACCGTGCCGACCCCGGCAAGGCCCAGCAGGACCGATTCGCCGACGCCCAGCGGATGGCCGGTGCGGATACGGCACCCGTGGCGGGTCAGGTCGAGCAGCGCGCTATGCACCGGCGGCCGCCCCGCAGCGCGCAATACGCACGCACGACCGACCGAAACACGATCGTCATCGCGACGACCGACAAACTGTTCTTCAATTATGCGTGCCTGAAGACTCATGGCATCCTCCATCTGGCTCCACACCGGATAGCGGATCAGGTCTTACCAAAGCTTTTCTGCGCACATCGAATTGATGGTTACTAATCGGTGATTGGTAAACGGCGGGTAAATCATTGCGCCTTTATTGTTCACCAGCGAATTTCGCGATCAGATCGTCCAGGTGACCGGGCGGATATCGCGTGCCGGACTGCCGGCGACCAGCATACCGGGCGCGACGTCGCGGACCACGATCGATCCGGCGGCGATCACCGCGCCCGATCCGATCGTCACGCCCTTCAGCACCATTACCCCCAGCCCGATCCAGACATCGTCGCCGATCACCACCGGCGCGGTCCGCCCGCGCGAACCGGTCAGATCGTGATGGTCGGTGTCCATGATGACGGTGCGCGCGGCGATCGCGACACGTTGGCCGATCGTCACCGCATGATGGCAATCGATCCGTACGTCGTCGGCCAGATAGCCGCTGCCGAGGGTCAGCCGCCCGCCCTTTCCAACGCGGATCTCGACGCCGCGATGCAGGGCGAAGATGCCGTCGACTTGCATCGCGCCGCCGGGCCGGACAGCGACCTCGGTCCCGCGCGACACCTGACCGGGCCAGCATTTGCCGATCGCCAACCGCCCCTTGCCGCTCACCGGCCCGGCGATCGACAGCCGCGCGCGCCGGTAGATCAGGACGCGAAACGGCGTACGCAGATTTGCGAACATGGTCGCGAAGGGTCGCAACCGCAGCAGCAGCCGGAGAAAAGGTGCCGCGCGCGTAAATACATTCAAATCAATTCCCCCGCCTTTTCACGGCGAACGAACGATAAGTATTTAGGTTCAATATGTGTTTTTGTGGACGACGACCTTCACGGTCATCGCGAGGATCGTGACGTCGCGCCAGAACGACCAGTTGGCGGCATATTCCAGATCGGCCTGCAAGCGGCGGGTCAGATCCTCGACATGGTTGGTCGCGCCGCGATAGCCGCGCACCTGTGCCAGACCGGTGATGCCGGGCTTCAGCGCGTGGCGATGCCAGTAGCGCGTGTCGACGTCCCAGAACAGGTGATTGCCGGCCAGCGAGCCCAGCGCGTGCGGACGCGGGCCGACGATGCTCATCTGTCCAAGGAACACGTTCAGCAGCTGCGGCAATTCGTCGATGCTGGTGCGGCGGATGAAATAGCCGACGCGGGTGATACGGTCGTCATCGCGGCGAGTGGAGACATTGCCATCGGCGTCGCAATTTTCGACACGCATGCTGCGGAACTTCAGAATGTCGAAGAATTCGTTGCCGCGTCCGACGCGCCGCTGGCGGAACAGCACCGGACCCGGACTGTCGAGCTTGATGAGCAACGCCGTCAGCAGCAGCGCGGGAGCCAGCGCGATCAGCGCGGGCACACATACCGCCAGATCGAACGCCCGCTTCGCAAACGCATCGCGCAACGACAGCGGCCCGACCGACACAGTCAGCGTCGCCCGGTCGCCGATATGCGATACGCCCAGCGCCCCGAAATGCGAGATCGTATCGACCACCACATCGCCGCGCACGTTCGCGCCCTTCAGAAGCATTGCCCAGTCCTGGCAGCGCGCTTCGGAACAGGCGACCACCACGCGTTCGCATTCGCGGATCAGTGATCCGAACGCGTTGAGCATCGCCGGGTCACGCAGGTCGGGTACCAGACCGATATCGCTCGCCCGAACCACGCGGTATCCCGGCGGCGGTGCGATGTCGGCCCCGTCGAGGATCAGCATCTGTACCAGCAACCGGTCGCGCAGCCGCGATTCGACGTAGATCGCCACGATCTGCCGGAACACGACCAGCGTCAGCGTGCCGACGACCATCGCGATGCCGATCAGCAGGCGCGACAGGTCGCGCTCGAGCTTCAGGAAATAGGACAGCAGGAACAGCACGCCATAGGTGAACAGCAGCGCCCGCACCGCAGGCGCGGTGTCGACGGATACGTCCTGCGCCGACCGCAGCGAGAACGCGCCCGAGTTGAACGCGATGCCGGTATAGACGATCGCGGTCACCGTCAGCAGCTCGAACAGCTTGAAATCGGACTTCAGCAAATGGCTCGGCAACAGGAAGCCGAACGCGATGGCAGTGATGTCCAGCGCCAGCAAAATCACATAGAGCCGCAGCCGAAGCGCATGCGGCGTCAGCCAGAAACGCGAACTTTTGGTCGCGCCAGCAATATCCGTTCCGGAATCGGCTGGTATTCCTGTCACCCTGATCCCCGATGTCCGCTATTCGCCGTTAACGGCTGTAATTGGTCTTGGTCTTGAAGGCCATGCGTGCGCCGCGCGTCCATGGATGAGTTGCGCTTGCAGCGCAAGTCCGGTGCGACGCGGGCGTACAAAGGGCGTTACGGTGAAAGCGTTACCATCTCTTTACTTCCCCGCAACGCGATACAAGTCGTAAAACGCATCGACATGCCCGCGCCAGCCGAAGCGTGCGTCGAGCAGTGCATCCAGCGCGCCGGGATCGGGCCGGTCGATCGTCGGCCAGTCGCGCGCAAAGGCCGCGCCCGATGCCGGATCGGTGAAATCGACGATGCGGCCGAAGCCCATCGTCTCGATCGTCCGTTCGAACGCGGGAATCGCGTTCAGCACGGGGTAGAGATGCGCCGACGCCCCCTCGATCGCCGCCAGGCCGAAGCCTTCATAGCTCGACGCCGACACATAGACCGACGACCGGCGCACGATATCGGCGATCTCGGCATCGGTCGGCGTCACCACCACCTCGACCGCATCGGCGACACCGGCCGCGGCGGCACGCTCGCGCAGGTCGGCGGCTTCCACGCCCATCGGCTTGCCCGCGATCACCAGCCGCCACGCCGGATCGACCTCGCGCGCCCGTGCGAACCATGGCAGCAGTTCGAACAGCCCCTTGTTCGGTGCCAGCCGGCCGAAATACAGCATCGTGTTCGCCGACGGATCGGCCAGCCCGCGAAACTTGTCGAGGCTGACGCCATTTTCGATCAGCCGCAAATTGCGCGGATGGATCTGCTGGAACCGGTCATGATCCTGCGTGCTCGACGCGCCGGTCGCGGCATAGGCGCGCATCGCGGTGCGGGTGACCGTCGCGAAATAGCGCAGCTTCATCTTGCCGGCGAATTGGGTGTGAAAGAATCCGCCATGCGTCGACAGCACCAGCGTGCGGCCATGGATCGGCTTGGTCAGCGCCAGATAGTCGAACAGGAAATCGACGCCATGGACATGGACGATGTCCGCACCGTTCAGATGTCGCAGCACGCCCGGCGCGATCGGGTAGCGTTTCGACCCCTTCCACGGCACCCGGCGGATCTCGACCCCGTCGATCGCGTCATGGTGCGGCAGCGCGGCCGTCGCATCGTCGTCGAAGATCGTGTCCAGCGTCACCACGCGAACGCCGTGCCCGTCGCGCTGCTGATAGCGCGCCAGTTGCAGGACGCATTCCTCCATGCCGCCGATCCCGGGATGGAACTGGCGGACGACATGGACGATCGACAGGGGGCGATCGGCGGTCATCGACGCGGCTCCGCTCGGTCGGTGCGCGGCCCGGGTCCGGGAAGCGGTCCGGGGCCGGTGGAAAGGGCCGGGTTCAGCATCCGTTGATACTCCGATGGAGGACAGGTCAATCGATCGTTCTTGGAACATTCGATCTTGAACAGATAGCGGTCGGGCCACATCCGGCCCCCGCCCCACCAGGTGATGCCCAGCAGCACGTCGCTGTTCGCGCGCAGTTGCGCGACGGCATCGGCCCCGACCGCCACGCAGCCGGGCGGCACCGCCGCATAGCTGCCGAACGCCGATTCGGTGATGTAGGCGCGCAGGCCGCGTCGCCGCAATTGCTTCGCGAAGCGGTCGAACCCGCTGTCGATGCGTGGCTCGCCCTTGTCGTTGGTGCAATCGCGCTTCGTGCCCGAACCGTCCGAATCGAAATAGCGATGGCCGTTCAGGAACGTGCGGTCGATCGGATCGAGCGGCCCCGGCGTCCGATCGAGCGCACAGCCCGCGCTCTGACACTTGCTATCGGCCGCCTCATGCTTGTCGAACCGCTGGATGCCCGAATATCCCGGCCATTGCAGCAGGATCGGATGGCGGATGCCAGCCCGGCGCAATCCGGCGATCACCGCCTTGGCCTCGCTGGCCCATTGCATCCACTCGACATTGCCGGGTTCGTTGACCAGATCGATCATCACCGACCCGTCGTCGGGAAATTGTCGCGCCAGATCGGTCCAGAACGCGATCTGCTCGCCGACCGGGTTCCAGCGCGAATTGTGATTGTCGAGGATCAGCGGCACCCGGCGCGTGCCGGTAAACGCGGCGATCGCCTTCAGTTCCTCGACCCGGTCGGGCATCATCCGGCTCGGGCGGAACGGATAGCGGATCAGGCCGAAGCGCAGCCGGTCGACGGCGTTGCGCACATCGGCCAGCGTCGGGCGCGGCGCATCGCTCTCCTTGCCCTCGGCTCCCGACAGATTGACGCCGAAGCGGGGCGGCGGCGCGGGACGGCGCGGCGGGTCCTTGGGCTGGGCCTCCCCTTGCCCATTGCATCCCGCGACCAGCATCATGGCGGCCAGCAGCCACGCGGCGCGCATCACGACACCGCCCCCCGCCGCCGGGCAACGGATCGGGCTGCATCGTTCATCAGCGACACCAGAAAATCCCCCAACAACCAGCGCGGCCGTCGCCAGAACAGCAACAATGCCACCACCGCCAGCACCGCCCCGGCGACGCCCAGCGTCACCACCGCCGGTGCCGCCGCCCGCCGCAACGCCGTCACCACCGGCAGGACCACCGCGACGCTCAGTACCGCCAGCAGCACCCCGTGCAGATGGCTGGCAACGAACGCGCGCAGGTCGACGCCAGCGATGCGACACGCGTTGACGTTGATGGTGATATAGGATGCGACCACGGCGATGCTCCCTGCCAGCGCGACGGCTTCGATGCCATAGGGATAGGCGATCAACGCCCCGCCGACGACCATCGCCAGATACACGATCTGGTTCGTGATCATCGCGCCGGTCGCGGCCTTGGCCCGCTGCAACGATCCGCCGATCTTCGAACCCAAGCGGAAATAGCTTGCCGAACACAGGATCGCGAACGGCCCGATCACCGCCGCCCACCGCGATCCGAGAATGATTTCAATGACTTCTGGGGCAAGGACCGCCAGCAACGCCGACATCGGCATCCCGATCGCCGCCGTCAGTTCGGTCCCGCGCAGGAACGCCGCCCGCAACCGCGCGGCATCGTCCTGCACCTGCGCCATCGCCGGAAACACCAGTCGTTCGGCGATGCGGGTATAGAGTTCGGACGGTACGCTCATCAGGTTGAAAGCGCGCGAATAGATGCCGAGCGCGGCGGCATCCATCGTCCGCCCGACCACCAGATTGTTCGACCGCAGCGCAAAGAAGTTCAGGATGCGCGCGACCGAAAACCCGGCGCTGCGCCCCATCAGCCGCTTCGTACCGGCGCGGGTCAGGAGCGGGCGCATCGGCGGACGAACGATCGCGACCAGCCACGCCGCCTTGACCACCGTCTCGACCAGCGCCGCCGCCACCAAGGCCCAATAGCCCCAGCCGAGCCATGCCAGCGCGATGCCGACTCCACCGGTCCCGACGATCCGCGCCAGCACCTGCGCGATCATTACCCGCCGCACGTCGAGACGGCGGACCAGCAGGTTTTCGGGCACGATCCCGAACGACTGGATCACGAACACCAGCGCCAGCACGCGCAGGACACCGGTAACACCATCGATGTTCAGAAACGCCCCCGCCAGCGGCGCGAACAACTGTGCCAGCAGGAAATAGCCGATGCCGCTCAGGAACACGAGCGTGCCGGCGACGCGGACATCGTCGCGGGTCAGCCCCGGCATCTGCACGATCGTCGCGCCGATCCCGACCTCGGCCAGCAACAGCGCCAGTTCGATGAAGATCGTCGCGCCCGCAATCACCCCAAAGTCATGCGGGAACAGGATGCGGGCGAGGACGGCGGTAAAGCCGAGTTCGATCGCCTTCGACGTCAGTTGCAGCGCGGTGGTCCACCCCGCCCCGGCCGCCAGGGTGCGCTTCATCGACCCCGGCGGACCGGTATTCGCCAACGGGTCGCGATCGTCGATACGGCTGTCGTCGCTCATCGATCGCGCGACCGATGCGAACGGGTCGGCGGACGCCCGGACCGAGCGCCCGCCGGCCGGATCAGAAAATGCGCTCGCGCACGAACAGCACGTCGTCGGGCAGGACCGGTGCGGCCAATTCGGCCTCCAGCTCGCGCCCGCCGCGATACAGCGTCACCTTGCGCTCCGACCCCGACAGGGTCGGGCCGCCGGCACGGGCCAGCGCCTGCCGGATGGTCATGCCCGGCGCGATCGCGAACGCGCCGGCGTTGCCGATCTGGCCATAGACATAATATTGCGGTGCCGGGATCGCATAGACCGCATCGCCCGGCTGCATCGCGACGTCGGGCTGCTGCCCGCGCGCGATCTGGGTCAGGCTATAGGTCGTCACCTTGCCGGCACGGCGCAGTTCGACGATGTCCGAACCGCCTTCGCGCAGACCGCCGGCCCGCGCCGCCAGTTCGCTCAGCTGGGTCGGCCGGTCGAGCGGCACCACCCCCGGCTTGGCGAATTCGCCAAGCACGGTGACCGTGCGGCTGGCATATTCGGCGATCTCGACATTGACGATCGGATCGTTGACGTAACCGCCGCGACGCAGCTGTTCCTGGATCGCGCTGGCCAGCGCCTGCGTCGTACGATTCGACGCCTCGACCCGGCCGACCAGCGGCAGGGTGATCGATCCGTCGGACTTGATGCGTGTCTTGGTCACCGAACCGCCCTGACCATAGATCGACACTTCGATCTGGTCTTCGGCCCCCAGCCGATATCCATCCCACGTCGCCTGCGCGGCGGCGGGTTGCGCGAGGGCGCACGGCATCGCAATCGCGATGGCCAGACTGACGAACGCCTTCATCCCCATATCCTTTCCCATCATATGCTCAGCATCGCCCGCAATGTCGTGGCAAAGCTGTCATAATCGTAAAAATCATTTTCGGCCGTACGCTGCCGGTACCGGGCGGCCAGTTCCAGCGTGATCGGCTGCGCCAATCGGTAGCGGACATCGGCCTGAGCGTTAAGCTGCGTATCGGACAGACGCGGCTCCGCGACGAACAACGGGTCCTCGCCCTTGTAATCGCGCTGCGACAGCTGGACACCGGCCCCGAACGACGTGCGCCGGCTGATCGTCAGCCGTGCGCCGAAATCGACCTGATCGCGCAGGATATAGCTGACGCCCAAATTGCCGCGCGCCGACACCGACCGGCCGAACGCGGCCGTCAGGACGAATCGCGAGATCGGGGTATAGGATGCGTTGATCGAATAGGTGATGCCGCTGAACGGCGTCGCCTGCGGCGATGCGGGATCGGCGGAAGTATAGCCGACCTCGCCGCTCGCCTTGATCCGGGTGCCGACGTCGCGTCCCACGCGCAGACCGGCCGACCGGATCTGCGTCACGTCGCGGACCTGCCCCTCGGGCGTATCGTAGAAGCGCGCGCGACGGATCGTCGAGAACGCACCGAACAACTGCGCCGTGCCTAGGCTGGGCAGGCTGTAGCCGATGCCGACGCGCCCATCGATGATGTTCTGGTTGCGCAACTGGCGGCGTTCGTTGTCGACCTTGAAATATCCGGCCGAGGCGATCGGATAAAATCCGGAGGGGCGCGGGCAGCTGGCCGCGATCGAGTAATCGGTGGTCGTCGCCGTGTTGCTGATGACGACGCCCAGATCCTCCAGGTCGGACTGTGCCTGCACGAAGGTACCGAGCACCGTCGCCCGACATTTCGGCCCGACGCGGATGTCGGCACCGCCGGTCAGCGCGATATCCTGCCGGTTCAGGAAGTCGAACCGGTTGTTCCACACATAACCGGCATAGCCATTGGCGAAGATCCGCTGCCGCGCCAGTTGCCGGCTGTAATCCAGCGTCAGCCGGGGTGCGGTCGACAGGTTGTCGGTCGGCTGGTTCGTGCGCTGCTCTCCCAGGCGCAGGATATTGGTGTCGTAGGTTTCGACCAGCGCCAGCGACAGGTCGAACTTGTTTTCCTGCGCCCGCGCGGGTGCTGCGGCCATGACAAGGCCGACCGCGCCAGCGGTCGCGGCGATGGCGACTGGACCCTTCATTCCCCGAACTCCCTGTCGGATGCGGCGCATCCGGCCCACCGCTCTATGACTTTCCGATCGTCCGGTCAAAATCCGCACGCGACCGTTACGATACGGGCGAGTTCCGGCACGCAGCCGGTCCGATCGCCCGATCGGGTTGCCGTAACTACCGATCGCGGCACGAAAAGTATATCCCGATGCTGCACTGCGGCATCATTTTGCCCGCGCACCATTGACCCTGCGCGCGCGGCAAGCCATTGCGTCGCCGAACGCGCGGATCGAGAATGCGCGCAGCACGCCACAGGGAGCGCGACATGAGCAAGGGACGGGTCGTGTTCGTGTCCGCGTTTCACGATTATCGCACCGCGAAGCGGGCGAGCATCCATCCGATCGCCAAGGCGCTGGCCAATACCGGGTACGACGTCACCTTCCTGTCGACGCGGTTCAGCCGCCTGTCGCGGCGCAAGGGCGATTCGCGGCTGTTTTTGTGGGACCGGGCCAACCAGTTCGAAACCGTCGACAACATCCGCTGCTATCTGTGGCGCACCGCCTTCCACCCCTTTGCCACGGGATCGAAGCTGGGTGACAAGGTGATGGGCACGCTGTTCCCGCTCTATGCCGAACTGCCCAATCGCGACGTCGACCGGATGTTCGCACAGGCCGATTATCTGGTGGTCGAGGCGACGGTTGCGGCGGTGATGCTGCGGCGGATGCGCCGGCTCAACCCGACCGCGCGGATCATCTATTACGCCACCGACCGGCTCGATACCGTCGGGGCGCATCCCTATGTCCGCCAACGGCTGGAGGTCGATGGCGCGCTGGTCCATCATGTCAGCCTGCGCTCCAGCGTGATGGCGGAGGATTTCGGCTGGGCGACCGACCGGCTGACGCGAATCGGCTTCGGCATCGATCCCGACGATTTCGTCGACGACGGGGTCAATCCGTACGCGCCCGGCACGGTGAACGCGGTGTCGGTCGGGGCGATGCTGTTCGACCAGAATTTCTTCCGCATCGCCGCGCCGGCCTTTCCCGACGTGCAATTCCACGTGATCGGCAGCGGCGCGAAGTTCGATGTGCCGCCCAACGTCATCCTGCACGACGAGATGCCGTTCCGCGCGACCCTGCCCTATCTGCGCCATGCGACGATCGGGCTCGCCCCCTATCACCGGGCGGCCGGCGTCGAATATCTGGCGGAGTCCAGTCTGAAGCTTGCCCAGTATGAATATCTCGGCCTGCCCGCGGTTTGCCCAGATTTCGCCTGCGGCGATGTGACGTCGCGTTTCGGATATCGTAACGACGATGCCGTATCGATCGGGGCGGCAATACGCGATGCGCTGGCGGCAGCGGGCAGCGTGGCACCGCGCGCCTTCCCGACATGGGACGGGATCGGCGAACGGTTGCTGCACCCCGAACGCTATCCGGACACCGCGTTGCCGGGTCACGCCCTACCGCATTCGAACCGATAGGCAATTGATGACGTTTATGCGATGCAAGGTCCGGGCAGGCCAGCGCCGGCCCGCGGGGAAGGAGGCGGAATGTTCGATCGATTGATGGGCCGCGTCCGTCTGCTGTTGCGAAAGCTCAATGGTGATACCGGCCGGATGCTGCCCAGTCCGCTGAAGGTCGCGGCGCAGGCGTCGCGCCCTCCGGTTCCGCGCGCGCCGACGGCACCGGCCCGGACCGCCACCCCCGAATTGTCGCCCGAACGCCGTATCGAGCGTACCCGCGCCCTCGCCGTCCGCCTGTTCGGCGCGAATCAGCCGGTCGACAATCCGCGCGACCTGTTCGGGCGGGAACACGAACTGGCCACGCTGCGCGAGACGGTACTCGAATCGGGCATGCACGCCGTAATCCACGGCCCGCGCGGCAGCGGCAAGACGTCGCTGGTCCGCGTCTTCGGCGACATGGCCGACGCCCGCGGTGCCACGATCATCTATCTGTCGTGCGCCGGCACCGGGGACTTCGGTCAGGTGATCCTGCCCTATCTCCACGAACTCGGCCCCGCCCCGTTCGGGTTGCGCGGGGACGAATATGCGAAGGCGATCGACCTGCTGTCGGCAGCGCCGACACCGCGCGCAGTCGCCGCGCTGCTCGCGCGGGCCGACCGCGACGATGTCGTCTTCATTCTCGACGAATTCGACCGGCTCGACGATAGCGAGACCAAGGCGCAACTGGCGCTGCTGCTGAAACTGCTGTCCGACATGCGTTCGCGCGTCCGGCTGCTGTTCGTCGGCATTTCGGGCGACGTCAGCGAACTGATCGACGTCCATGCTTCGGTCCGCCGCCATCTGACCGCTGTCGGGCTGAAACCGATCGCCGATGCCGAGGTTAAGAATTTCATCCGCCTGACCAGCAACGCCATCGGTCTGACCATGGCACCCAGCGCGCTGGAAGCGTTGCGTTGGGCGGCGTGCGGTTCGCCCTATCACATGCGGCTGTTCAGCCTGCAGGCCTGTCTGGTCGCGATCGATCGCGGACAGCAGGAGGTCGACGATGCGGCGATGACCGAAGGGCTGCGCCGCGCGCAGGCGGTCTGGCGGACGACCAATCCGCGCGACGACGAACTGTTCGCCCGGCTGCTGGGCGAACACCGCTATCCGATCGCGCTGCTCGAAAGCTTTGCGCGCGCCTGCGCCACCCATCTCGAATTCACCGTCGCCGACCTGACCGAAGCGCTGATCCGCGACGGCCATGATCCGGCGCAGGTGCCCCATCTGATCGAAAGTTTCGCCCCGGCACTCGGGCGAATGCAGGAAGGATCGCAGCGGCTGGCGTTCGACGACGTGCTCGCGCCGCAATTGCTGCTGGCGATGTGCGTGACGACGCGGACGGGGTCCGTCCCCGCGTCGTCCGCCGACGAAGGAACCATGCAATGAATGTCTGGGACTATCTCGAGTCGCTGAAAAGCCGCTGGCGGCTGGTCGCGCTCGTCGCGATCGCATGCATCGTCGCGGTCGCGATCTGGACGTGGCAGTCGCCGCGTACCTATACCGCGTCGTCGACGCTGCTGTTCGATCTGCAGCAATCCGATCCGGTCGCCGGCGGCAACGGCGCTGCCAAGGCGTCGGCATCGGTGCTGGGGACGCAGGTCGACATCATCCGGTCGGGCGTCGTCGCGCAGCGTGTCGCCGAAAAGCTCGGCTACGACAAGGACCCCGACCTGATCCAGCGCTATCGCGAATCGGGCGAACAGCGCATCGGCCTGCGCGAATGGATCGGCCGCCGGCTGGTCGCCCCGCTCGAAGTGGTGACTACCCGCACGACCAACGTGTTGTCGCTCAACTACAAGAGCGCCGACCCCGAAAAGGCCGCCCAGCTCGCCACCGCCTTTGCCGAGGCCTATGTCCAGACGCAGTTGCAGCTGCGCATCGATCCGGCGCGTGTCTATTCGCAGTGGTTCCGCTCGCAGATCAACGAAGCGCGCGACCGCCTCGAACAGGCGCAGCGTCGCCTCAGCAGCTTCCAGCAGGCACGCGGCCTCGTCGGTGCTGGCCGGTTCGACATCGAACAGGCGCAGTTGAGCGAATTGTCGCAACAGATGACCACGGCGCAGGCCGAAACCGCACAGTCGCGCGCCCGCGCCAACACCTCGGTCGGGTCGTCGTCCTCAGCCCAGCAGTCCGCCGTCGTGCAGGGGCTGGACGGGCAGATCGCGACCAAGTCGGCGGAATTGTCGCAATTGCGTCAGTCGCTCGGCCCGAACCACCCGCTGGTCGTCGCCGCGCAGGCGCAGGTCGCTGAACTGCGCGCCCGGCGTGGTCAGGCGGTCGGCACGGTCGTCGACGCGGTTCGTACCGACAGCGCCGCCGCTGCGGCACGCGAGGCCAATCTGCGTGGTCTGGTCGCGGCACAGCGCGAACGGGTGCTGCGGCTGGCCAGCGCGCAGGACGAAATGGCGGTGCTGCAACGCGACGTCGACTCGTCGCGCGCCGCCTATGACGCGGTCACCGCGCGGCTGAACGAAGTCCGCCTGCAGAGCGAAATTCCGCAGACCAACGTCAGCGTGCTCGACCGCGCGACCGCACCGACGCTGCCGTCCAGCCCGGACGTCGCCTTGCGGCTGCTGCTCGGCATCGTCGGCGGCGTGTTCGCCGGGATCCTCCTCGCGCTGTTCCTCGAATGGCGCCGGCCCCGCGTGCGCACCATCGACGGGTTCGAACGGGCGACCGGCCTGCCGGTACTCGCCGATCTCAGCCGGGGTTCGGTCCATGTTGGTTTTGCCGGAAAGGAAGCATCGGCATGAGGTTGCGTTCCAGCACGTCGCGGCCCGCGGCGGATCGCTACAGCGACATCGAAACCGCGCTGATCGATGCCAACCGGCTGGGTCGCGAAGAACTGGACCGGATCGAGGCGTATCGCGCCCGGACCGGGGCCAGCTTCACCGAAGCGGTCGTCGACCTCGGCGTCGTCGCACCCGAACAGGTGCAGCGGACGCTGGCGACGCGCGCCGAGGCAGGCACGCTGATCGATCCCGACGCCACCGGCGTCAGCCGCGCGGTCGTCGCCGCCTATGATCCCGACAATCCCCTGACGGTGAAGCTGCGCGCGCTGCGGTCCAGCCTGTTCGCGATCGAGGATCTCGAACGCGGCGACCTGCGGGTGATCGTCGTCGCGGCAGTCGGCACCGACGATACGCCGGGCGTCGCCGCCAATCTGGCGACGCTCGTCGCGCAGCTCGGCCAGCCGGGACTGCTGGTCGATGCGAACTTCGCCGCGCCCACCCATCACAGCCTGTTCGCGGTCGATCCGGTCGAGGGCGTCACCTCGCTCCTGTCCGGTGCCGAGGATCGCGAAGCGACGGTGACCGAGACGCCGGTGCCAAACCTGTCGCTGATCGCCGCCGGTCCGGCGATCGCCGCGCTGCCCGAAACGGTCGAGCGCGTGTCGCTGGTGGAACAGATTCGCGCCATCCGCCTCGGCCATCGCTTCGCGATCATCGACGCCGGTCATCAGCCACCCGAAATGATCGCCGCGATCGCGCGCGGGGCCGATGGGCTTCTGCTGGTGGTCGAGCGTACCCAGACGCCGTTCGCCGCGCTCGACACGCTGCTGCCGCGCCTCGAAGCGGCCGACGTGCCGGTCCTCGGCAGCATCCTGATCCGGTGAACCTTTGGCAGGACGGCCCATTGCGGCCGTCCTGCCCGGTCAGTCGTCGGACTGGCGAAAATAGGCCAGCCGCTGCGCGAGGATCGGCCGCCCTATTCGGTCCCAGATCACCGGCGACGTGTGCAGCCCGGCCAATGCGTGGATCATCCGCACCTGCCAGCTGCCCGCTTCGCGGCGCGCCTGTTCGATCACCGGCCAGCCCCGCGCGAAATCGCCCTTCACCATCAGGCGTGCCCCATACCAGGCGAGCTTGCGCGCCAGCACTTCGGGTCGTTGGCGCAGGAATGGGGCAAGATAGCCATGCCGGTCGATCGGGTCGTCCTCCCCCCGGTCGACCGCCAGCGCGCACTGCACGGCAAAGTCCGACAGATAGGCCTGCAGCACCAGCTTCTGCGGATCGGCGCTGACCCCGCCCGCCGGCTTGAACCGCCGGTACAGGATGTCGGGAACGATCGCATAGCCGGTATGGCGTGACATGCGCAGCCACAGGTCGCGATCCTGCGCATAGCGGAAGAACTCGCGGTAGCCGCCGACCCGATCGTACAGCGCCCGGCGGAACATCGTCTCGCCATGAGTGAACAGGTTGCGGCCCAGCAACGCCGCATGAAACGGCAGCCCGGCGGGCGGGCGGAAGACCAGCGTACCGTCGCCTACCGTCTCGTCATCCTCGACCCAGCATCCGACCACGCCCATCGTCGGATCGTCGATCAGCACCTGCGCCTGCCGCGCGACGCGGTCGGGAAAGGACAGATCGCCCGAACCATGGATCGCGACGAACGCACCGCTGCTGGCGCGAATGGCTTCGTTGATCGACGCAACGAACCCGCGATTGTCGCGCGTGATGATCTTGAGTCGGGGATCGTCGAACGTCTTCAGCTGCGCCAGCGTATCGTCGGTCGATCCGTCGTCGACGATCACCGCTTCGAGGTTCGGATAGGTCTGCGCCAGGATGGTGCCGACCGATTCCCTCACCCGGCTGCCACGATTGTAGAAGGCACTCACCACCGACACGCGGGGCAGGTCGGTCATTCGCTTTCCTTCTATCGTCCTGCCGCGACCGTCCTCGCCGGTAGCGTAGGACAGGCCCGGCACAAAGTCTGCCCTCAATTACAAGACACTGCGCCCGTGATTCCCGCGGTAGCAGTTCGTCTTTACCAGCCGATGAACGATACGGACGGGATGGTCGATCTACGGCGTGGTTCCGATGGCGGCAAGTGGGCGGTGCTCCCCGATACCGAACGTGGCGATACCGCCCGCCCCATAAGGGACGAACGGTATCGCGGGTTCCGACGGAAACCGTCGATCAGAGGATGAAGTCGCTGGCCGCCAGCTTGTAGTGGAATTCTTCGAGCCGGATGCCGAAATCAGCCTTGCCATCACCGTTCAGGTCGACTTCGACCTGGGTGTAATCGTCGATCACTTCGTAGCGGAGTTGCCCGGCCTTGCGACCGAATTCGGCGGTGCCGATAAAGGTCATCGCCTGATTGCCGCTCATCTTGGTGTTGGCGTCGAGCGCCGACAGGTCGATGACGTCGTCGCCGCGCGTGAAGTCGAGGATGCGGTCCATCGTGCTACCCTTGGATTCGTTGCCGGCAAGGTAGCGGAAGGTGTCGCGCCCGGCCCCACCGGTCAGCCAGTCGCGATTGGTGCCGCCGATCAGAATGTCGTCGCCGGCCCCGCCGGACAGCCTGTCCTCGCCTTCGCCGCCTTCCAGCCAATCCTTGCCGGCACCGCCCGTCAGGATGTCGTCGCCCTTCAATCCGTACAGGGAATTGCCGGCGTCGTTGGCGATCAGCTTGTTGTCGCTGCTGTTGCCCGTTCCGCGCCGCGCGCCACCCGACAGCGTCAGGTTCTCGACATTGGCGGTCAGCGTCCAGTCGATCGTCGCGATGACGATGTCGTTGCCGGCCTTGTACGCCTCGACCGTCTCGTCGCCGACATTGTCGACATAATAGGTGTCGTTGCCGGTACCGCCGATCAGTCGGTCCGCACCACCCAGACCGTCGAGCACATCATCGCCCCAGCCGCCGTTCAGGACATTCGCCACCGCGTTGCCGATGATGACGTTGTCCAGCTTGTTGCCGGTCCCGCTGATCGCGGTACCGTCGAGCTTCAGATCCTCGAACGAATTGCCCAGGACCCAGTCGACGGTGGCGTGGACCACGTCATGGCCCTCGCCGACCCGCTCGGTCAGCACGTCGCGGGCGTTATCGACATAATAGACGTCGTCGCCAAGGCCGCCGGTCAGGATATCGGCCCCCGCCCCGCCGTCGAGCACGTCGTTGCCCTTGCCCCCGATCAGCGTGTTGGCGGCGCTGTCGCCGACCAGAACATCCTTGAAATTGCTGCCGACCACTTCCTCGATCGACACATATTTCAGGCCATCGAGCTTGACGGTGACCCCCCCCGTCGCGGTCGAGAAATCGACCTTGTCATAGGTGCCGGCGGTGCCGATCCGCCCCGCAGACGTTGTGGTGTTGACGACCGTTCCGGTCGAAACGGGATCGGGTGCCCACAATTGCGCCAGCCCGACATCGCGACCATCGGCCAGGTTCGACAGCAACGTGTCGAGCGACGCCTTCCCGTTGCCGTTCTTGTCGAGCAGGCCGACATTATAACCGTTGAACCACTTGCCGGCGCCCCAATAGGTGCCCGACAAGCCGTAATCGTTCATCGCGTCGAGCATGTTGTCGAGCGCGACCTGCCAGCGCGGATCGTCCGAAGGGACGCCGAATTCGCCGATGAAGCCGCGTGCGCCCTTTTCCTCCAGCCACGCGACGAACGCCTGCAACCGCTTCACGCCGACATCGGCGGTGGCCCCTTCCGCATCGTAGCTGCCGGCATAGGTGCCCGACTGGTTCTTATCGAGGTAGAGGTGCGCCTCGTAGACGATGTTGTCGGCCGGGTCCTTGATGTCCAGATTGGGGTTGTTCGACCCCCAGTTGGTCGCATTGGCCCAGCTTTCGCCCTCGACGAAGATCGTGGTCTTGTCGCCCAACGCACGGATCGCATCGACCGCCGCCTGCGCCGCCGCCGGCCACACCGTCTTGTTCGGCATGTTGTGCGGCTCGTTCATCAGGTCATAGCCATACACCGCCGGCTTGTCGCCGATGGCATCGGCCAGCTTCGACCAGAAATCGGCGAACTTCTCGACCGGAACATCGGCGGTGCCGATCGCCTTGCCGGCAAAGCGGCCGTAATTATGGACGTCGATGACCACCTTCATGCCCAGGCTCTGGGCATTGTCGAGGAACTTGGTCAGCCGCGCCATTTCCTGCTCGTCGAGCGGCCCGCCCAGCTTGTCTTGCAGACGTTCCCACTTCACCGGAAGACGAACGAGTTCGATACCCTTTTGCGCGTAAAAGGTCAGATCCTTCAGCGATGGGTAGACATAGTCATAGCCATAGCGGTCGCCCTTGCCGAACTCCGCACCGGACAGGTTGATACCAAGCATTTCAGACCCCGCAGCCGTCGCAGTTGTGCGACCTTCCCGGGCTTTATGCTGCCAAGCCTGTCGATAATCGGTTGCGTGATCCGGATAACACGTCGTTCATTACATTTTAGTCGTTACGCCTGCGATCCTTTAGGACACCTAACAGGAATCGCGGATTGCCGAGGACATACCGGTCGAACATCCGCCGCGGCTCCAGCGCGAGGCGGTATACCCACTCGAGCCGCGCCGCACGCAGCCAACCCGGCGCGCGCGGGATCGCACCAGAGGTGAAGTCGAGAAACGCGCCGACGCTCATCGACGCCATCCCGATCTTCGCCGCATGTTCCGCCGCGAAAATCTCCTGCCGCGGCTGGCCCATGCCGATGACCAGCAGGTTCGCGCCCGATCGCGCAATCTCTTCGACCAGCGCAGGCTCTTCGTCCGGTTTGAAATAGCCGTCGCGGACGCCCATCACGCGATGGCGCGGATACCGCTCCGCGATGATTTCGCCCGCCTGCGCGGCGATGCCCGGTCGGCTGCCGAGCAGGAACAGGCGCAGGTCGTGGCGGCTTCGTTCGAAAAAGATCGGAATGAAGTCGCTGCCATTGACGTTCGCCGGGAACGGCGCGCCGTATAACAGCTTGCGCGCCATATCGACGCCGATCCCGTCGTTCAGCACCAGACTGTCGGAATAGGCGTCGACCAGTCGCCGGTCGGTCCGGGCGAGATTGACGCTGTGCGCGTTGCAGAAGGTGACGCTGCCACCATCGGCTGCGTCGATACGGTCGTCGACTGCCGCCACCGCTTCGTCAAAGGTCAGGACGGCGATATCGACCGGGCCGATCCTGCTGGTTTCCGCCTCGATCATTCCTGCTCCGTCGGGTTGGTATGTGCGCACTATGGTGAACCCGGCGCTAAGCCTATCGCTCAACCGCCCCGCAACCGCGCTCGTAGCAATGCCTCGGACGAATAGTCAATCGAGGCGGGCCGATGACCGATACTGCCGATCCCTATACGGTACTCGATATCGATCGTGGAGCGGACCCGGAGCAGATCAAGCGTGCCTTTCGACGGATGATCGCGCAGTGGCATCCCGACCGGTCGCGCGATGCCGAAGCCGCCGATCGTGCGGCGGCGATCATCAGCGCCTATCGCACGCTGTCCGATCCCGAACAGCGTCGGATGGTTGATCGACGGCAGACCATCCGGCCGATGCCGCCGGGGACCGAACGGCGACAGACCGTTCGCCGGGCGGCGGATCGCGCCGCGCTATCTCGGTCGCCATGCCCGACCGTGCGGGTGCGCGACGGCGCGTCGGCGGCCGTTGCGTTCGCGCTCATCGCCTATGTGCTTTCCCCCGATATCCGCGCCTATCAGCGCGACCGGGGCGACGGTGCCGCCGTCGCGGCAGCAACCGTCATCGGGCCGGAACGATGAAAAGCCCGACACTTTCGTGCCGGGCTTTCCGTCCGTTACCGAAGGTACGCTTATGCGCCCGGGGTCGGATCGAAGGTCGAGTCGGTGGTGCCGTAGTAATAGTACGTCACGCCGCCGATTTCGTTCGAACCCAGATACTTGACCGAAGTCTGGTCGGTGAAGTTCAGCTGGCCGCCCGGGCCACCCATCGGGTCGGTCGACGCCGGACCGTTCTGACCCGAGATGTCGAGCACGCCGTTCTTGCCGAACGTCACGGTGTCGTTCATGTCGCTGTCGAAGATCATCGACGTGCTGACGAGCAGATCGTCGCTACCGAAGTTGCTGATCGTGTCGCCACCGAGGTTCAGACCCAGCGCGTTGTCATGGAACAGCACCTTGGCGCCGCCATTCATGTCGAACGTGTTGTCGCCGACCGTGCCTTCGATCACGTTGGTGCGGCCGAAGGGCTCCCACAAGTTCTTCAGCGTTGCCGATTCGGCATAAACGTATCCGCCGTTCTTGTTGCCGAGATAGCGCAGTTCGGTGACGAGAGCGTTTTCGCCGGCGAGCTGCAGCTGGTCCTGACCGGCATTGCGACGGCTGACGCGATCGATGTCGAGGACGCCGTTCGAACCGAACTGGATGAAGCCATCGCCATTGCCGTCAAAGATCTGACGGTTGTTGATGATCGAGTCGTTTGCGCCCCAACCGATGAACAGGTCGTTGCCGACGTTGCCATTGGCGATGACGAATGCGTTTGCGCCGTCGCCGGCCTGATACGTGTCGCTGTTGCCGTTCGCGACCACATCCTGCTGGGTCGCGGTCGTGATCAGAACACTGTTATCACCAAATGCCATAAAATAATCCTCCTTGTTGCCCCGGAGGTGCGCGGTGGCCGACGATCGACTCCCTGCACCATTCGGTCCCCCCTTTTCCGCGCAAGGCAGGAAACAGGTTTGTCGAATGTCTTCACCCGGGTCAGCAACGTCACTTCGACGAGCACCGCATTTACTGTCGAGTAACCATTTCGTTCCCGGTCGGAGACGGCCTTTTACATATGTCTTGTTGCGGGACAGCACAAGCGTGGCAAATATGTATCAAACCGGGATCAACTTATTGAAAAACAACTAGTTCCCGCAAACGATATCGCCGTCGATACGCATGCGTTACGATCCCTTGACTTCTGCGGTTTTTAGGCGGGAATCGACCGTAGACTACCCGGCCGAAACGCCCCCGTCGCAGCGATTTTCAGCCCGTTCGGTTGCGCCGCAAAATAAGGTAGAGCGCGCCCCCTCCGCCATGCCTTGGATGCGCGCCGCGAATTGATGCGATGCGGTCGACGTGCCGGCCGGCCGCGATCCAGTCGCCGATCGCCGCCCGAATCGCCCCGCGGGCATGCGGCCGTTCCGATTCGGCACGCGGCGGGCGACCGGTCACGACCAGCAGCACCCGGTCGCCGCGAACGATCGCCCGTCCCAGTTCCTGATCGAGCCGCGCATGGGCCGATGCCAGCGTATGGCCGTGCAGATCGATCGTCGCATCGGGACTGACCAGTCCGCGCGCCAGCTTGTGGTCCCAGCTCGCGTCGAGCGTATCGCCGGGCGTCCGTGCCGGGCGTGCGGGCTTGACGGCGGGTGACGCGATCGGCCGCGCGGGCTTGGGCTTGGGCGCACCATGTTGTTCCAGCACGGCGAGCGGCGCGACGGGTCGCGCGCCGTGCAGCGGCTTTACCGCCGCGACGACCCGCGCCCAAAGCGCCGCCTCGCCCGGATCAAGGCGTCGGCCGGCCACTCGCGATCCGTGCGACGGTACCGATCGGCAACAGCAGGAACGCCGTGCCGCGCGCGCTCATACCCCCGGCGATCGCCCGCGCCTCGTCGCCCGCGCCCCAGAAGGTGTCGAAGCGATTGGTGCCCTTGATCGCGCCGCCGGTATCCTGCGCCACCCACAGGCCGGAGGCATCGGTGCGATCCATCGACAGGAACACCGGCGCGCCCAGCGGCACGAAGCGGACATCGGTCGCCACGCTGGCATTGCCGGTCACTGGCAGGCCCATTGCGCCCAGCGGCCCCGGCCCGGTCAGTTCGCGAAAAAACACGAAGCTCTTGTTCTCGCGCATGACGGCGCGCCCCTGTTCGGGATTGGCGCGCAGCCACGCCATCAGCCCCTGCATCGACGCCTGCCCCGGCCCGATCAGCCCGCGGTCGCGCATCAGCTTGCCGATGCCGGTATAGTCGCGGCCATTCTGCCCGGCATAGCCGATGCGCATGACCCCGCCATCGGGCAGGCGCAGCCGCCCCGAACCCTGCACCTGCAAGAAGAACATCTCGACCGGATCGGCCGCCCACGCGATTTCCAGCCCGCGTCCGGCCAGCGCCCCGTCCTCGATCGCGGTCCGGTCGTAATAGGGCACGAACTTCGCACCCTCGATGCGGCCGCGGACCTTCTTGCCCTTCCAATCGGCCGAAAACAGCCCGAGATCGGCCTCGACCAGATCGCCCGGCACGCCATAGATCGGGGTTTCATAGCCCGGCTGCCGGGTCCGCGCGCCGTGAATTTCCGGTTCATAATAACCGGTCGCAAACGCCTTGCCGTCGCCCACTTGCACCGTTTCGAACCATTGCGTGAAGAACGTCCGCGCCTGCCCCGCCCCGACGCCGCGCGCCGCATCGCACGCGCCCTGCCAGTCGGCCCCGCGCGTCAGCCCGGTCGGATCGGCCCGCCGCACCAGCGACGGACAGGAAATGCGAAACGCTGCCAGAGCGCGCGCGGCGGACTCTTCGGTCAACGGCAGGGTCGTGACCGGCGGCCCGGCAACGACCCCCGCCGCCAACGCGGTCGTCGCGCCGTCGATCGCAGCACCGCCGGTAATCGGCGGCAACGGCACCGCCCCAGTCGGCTGGCGCACCGCGACCGGCCGCTGCGCCGGCGCCTGACCCCGCACCGGAGGACGCGCAGACGTCGCCGTCTCCACGCCCCTAGGCACGATCGCATTCGAACAGCCAGCCAGCAACAGCGCGGCAAGCGCCGCCAATCCCCCCTTGCGCATCGACGTCAGGCTTCGTCGGTGTCGGCAAGCTTCCAGTTCGGGTCGTTGCTCTTGAGCACCCGCAGGAACGTCCAGACGTCATGCGTCTCGACCGCATCCGACATCGACCCGGCAACGATATTGCCGTCGGCATCGCGGGTGATCGCGGCGATATCGGCGTCGAAGCGCACCGACACGCGGGCCACGCCACCTTCGACCGATGCCTCGGTCACCACCGCGCGCTCGATCGATACCAGCCGGTTGTCGAGGACATGGCCTGCCGCATTGCGATCGGCGATCGCCTGCGCGAATGCTTCGCGCACATCACGCTCGGTCAGCCATTCCAGCGTCGCCTCGTCACCCTTCCAGAAGGCTTCGAGGATCATGCGATAGGCCGACTTGGCTCCTTCGACGAATTGCGCGACGTCGAACGACGGGTCGGCGGCGATCAGCGCGCGCAGACCGCCCTCGGCACCGCTGTCGACATGACGCGGCCCGAGCACGCGCGCTTCGGGCGTCACCTCGATCGGGCGCGCGACCGGCGGCGTCGCGATCCGCTCGTCCGCGGTGCGCGGCAACGGTTCATGGCCGGTACGCTTCCCCAGCACGGCATAGAGCCGCATCGCCAGAAACGCCGCGACCATTGCGAGCAGGACGACAAAAACCACCATGCCTTCACTTCCTTCCATCGTCCGGACATAGGACCGAACGAGCGCGGATACAAACGGCGTGACGGCCATATGTTCACCCGGGTGGTCGACCCGTTGAATCGTGGTCTGGCCGCTGCTAGTCCGCGCCATCTTAACGCGGGAAGCGCCAAAGCTATCCGCCCGAGCCGACAGGGATCGACATGGACGAACAGAACGCCGCAGGCGGCATCGACGCCTTTGCCAACGGGGACGACAGCCAGCCGGCGGTCAACGTCATCACCCAGTACGTCAAGGACCTCTCGTTCGAGAATCCGAACGCGCCGGGCGTGTATCAGATCGCCGGTCAGCCCAAGCTGGACGTGCAGTTCAACATCGGTGCCAACCAGGTCGGCGACGACGTCCACGAAGTTGTGCTGAAGATCGAAGCGCGCGCCGAGGTCGAGGATCAGGTCATGTATCTGGTCGACCTGTCGTTCGCCGGCCTGTTCGGGCTGCGCAACATTCCGGCCGAACATCTGCAACCCTTCCTGCTCGGCGAAGCCCCGCGCATCCTGTTCCCCTTCGCCCGCCGCGTGCTGGCCGATGCGGTCCGCGATGGCGGCTTCCCGCCGCTGCTGCTCGAACCGATCGACTTCGCGCAACTGTATCTGTCGCAGGCCGAACAGCAGGGCGCGCTCGGCGAAGTCGCCGGCCACGCCTGATTTCTCGGGGTGGGCGCGGGATCACAGGGCTGATCGACATGGGGCAATTCGCTTCGTCGAGCGTCACCCCGGACTTGATCCGGGGTCCCGCTTCTTCTCTACCCGCCCGGAAAGCGGGACCCCGGATCAAGTCCGGGATGACGCGGATACTGGGGTTCAGATCAGTGGCCAAAGCGTTCGATACGTGTCGATCCGTCCCCGTACCCCCGCCTGCGCCGGGGTACCGCCCGCACATCGATCGGCGCTAACCGCATGAAACTGGCGAAATCGCTGGGGTCGGTCGGCGGCCTGACGCTGGCCAGCCGCGTGCTGGCGGTCGGCCGCGACTCGCTACAGGCGACGTTCGTCGGCGCGGGGTTCGCGTCGGACGCGTTCCTCGTCGCCTTCCGCCTGCCCAACATGTTCCGCGCCCTGTTCGCCGAGGGGGCGTTCAACGCCGCCTTCGTGCCCCTCTTCAACAAGAAGGTGGCCGAAGGCGACGCGGCGGCGGAGGGTCAGGGGCTGCCCGCCGCGCTCGGCTTTGCGCAGGCGGTGCTGTCGGTGCTGCTGCCGGTGCTGATCGCCGCGACGGTCGTGATGCTGATCGCCGCATGGCCGCTCACCTATCTGCTGTCGGGCGGGTTCAACGGCGCGACGACCGAACAGTTCGCCTATGCGGTCACGCTGTCGCGGATCACCATTCCCTATCTGCTGCTGATTTCGATCGTGTCACTGTTGGGCGCGATCCTCAATTCGCTCGACAAATTCTGGGTCAATGCCGCCGCGCCGATCCTGCTGAACGTCGCGATGGTCGCCGGGCTATTGTTCTTTCACGGCCCCGATCCGTACGCGACGGCGCAGGTACAGGCATGGGCGGTCACTGTCGGCGGCGCGTTGCAGCTTGGCTGGGTGATGTTCGCCTGTCGTCAGGCGGGCGTGTCGCTTCGCCCGCAGCGCCCGCGCCTGACCCCCGAAGTACGCGAGATGCTGCGGCTGATCGTCCCCGCCGCGATCGGCGCGGGCGCAATGCAGATCAACCTGCTGATCTCGACCGCGCTGTCGGGGCGGCTGCTCGATCAGGGATCAATTTCCTACATCTATTATGCCGACCGCCTGAACCAGTTGCCGCTGGGCTTGATCGGCATCGGTCTCGGCACGATCCTGCTGCCCACCATTTCGCGACAACTGGCGCGCAAGGAAGACGCGGCGGCGATGGATACCCAGAATCGCGGTATCGAACTGGCACTGTTGCTGACGCTGCCCGCGACCATCGCCTTCCTGACCGTCGCCGAACCGATCATCCGGGCGCTGTTCCAGCATGGCGCCTTCGGGCCCGAGGATACGCTGCGCAGCGCCCAGTCGCTCGCCGCCTTCTCGCTTGGCCTGCCCGCCTATGTCCTGATCAAGGTGATGACGCCGGGCTTTTATGCGCGCGAGGATACGCGGACGCCGGTGCGGTTCGCGATGATATCGATCGTCATCAACATCGTCCTCAACCTCGCCTTCATCCCGACCATCGCCCATATCGGCCCGCCGCTCGCCACCGCCGTCGCCGCATGGGTCAACTTCGCGATGCTCTACGTGACGCTCCGGCGGCGCGGGCATTTCGCCTTCGACCGGCAACTTACCCACCGACTGCCGCGCTTCGCCATCGCCGCGCTGCTGATGGGCGCGGCACTGTTCTTTGCCGACCGCGTCGTCGCACCCTGGACCACCGGCGAAGTGCTGACCCGCATCATCGGCATGGTCGCGCTCGTCGGGGCCGGGGCCATCGTCTACGGCCTTGCCTGCCTTGCCACCGGAGCGTTCCGGCTGGCCGATCTCCGCGCGCTGCTGCGTCGGCGCGCCGCCTGATAGGATAAAACCATGCGTGTCGTCTCCGGCATCCAGACCACCGGCAACCTCCATCTCGGCAATTATCTGGGCGCGATCCGCAACTGGGTGCGGTTGCAGGACCGGATGGGTCCGGACGATGTCTGCCTGTTCTTCCTTGCCGATCTGCACGCGCTGACCGTGACGCAGGACCCGAAGGAAATGGCGTCGAACACGATCGAGATGGCGGCGACGCTGCTCGCCGCCGGCATCGATCCCGACCGCTCGATCCTGTTCAATCAGGCGCGCGTCCCCGCGCATAGCGAGCTGGCATGGATATTGGGCGGCACCGCCCGCGTCGGCTGGCTCAACCGCATGACCCAGTGGAAGGACAAGGCCGGCAAGAACCGCGAAGGTGCCAGTGTCGGCCTGTTCACCTATCCGGTGCTGCAGGCCGCCGATATCCTCGCGTACCAGGCGACGCATGTGCCCGTGGGCGAGGACCAGAAGCAGCATCTGGAGCTTGCGCGCGACATCGCCACCAAATTCAACCTCGATTTCGGCGTCGATCTGTTCCCGCTGCCCGAACCGATGATCCCGGAGGATACGCCGCGGATCATGTCGTTGCGCGACGGCACGGCCAAAATGTCGAAGTCCGATCCGTCGGACCTGAGCCGCATCAACCTGATCGATTCGGACGATCAGATCGCGACCAAGTTCCGCAAGGCCAAGACCGATCCCGAACCCCTGCCGTCCGAGATCGCCGGCCTTGCCGAACGGCCAGAGGCGCGCAACCTCGTCACCATCTATGCCGCGCTGTCGGGGGAGACGTCGCAGGACGTGCTCGCCAACTTCGGCGGTCAGGGCTTCGGCGCATTCAAGCCCGCCCTCGCCGATCTGGCGGTCGCCAAGCTCGGCCCGATCCGCGACCGACTGGTGGCGCTGCTCGACGACCGCGCCGCCGTCGGCGCGACATTGGCCAAGGGCGCGGCAAAGGCCGATGCGCTGGCCCGCCCGACCCTGTTGGCAGCCCAACAGGCATTGGGACTTCAGATCTGAATATTTGTTTTATTTAATCGGCGTGCTGCGGCCAAATATATGTTGTCCGTGGCACCTTCGTCACCTTATGCGTTCGGCAAGGCCCACTACAGGGGAAGCCGTTCGTGACCAGCATTACTGTCGAGACCAAGCCCTTTACCGACCAGAAGCCCGGCACGTCGGGCCTGCGCAAGAAGGTGCGGGTGTTCCAGCAGCCGCATTACGCCGAAAACTTCATCCAGTCGGTGTTCGACGTGGTCGAGGGCAAGGACGGCGCGACGCTGGTGATCGGCGGCGACGGCCGCTATCTGAACCGCGAGGTCATCCAGACCGCGATCCGCATGGCCGCCGCCAACGGCTTCGCCCGCGCGATCGTCGGACAGGGCGGCATCCTGTCGACCCCCGCTGCGTCGAATGTCATCCGCCAGCGCGGCGCGATCGGCGGCCTCGTCCTGTCGGCCAGCCATAATCCCGGCGGCCCGGACGAAGATTTCGGCATCAAATACAACGTGTCGAACGGCGGCCCCGCCCCCGAAAGCTTCACCGACGCGCTCTACGCCCGGACGCTTGATATCGATCGCTATGCCATCAGCGACTCGATCGGCATCGACCTCGATTCGCTGGGCGAACAGGATGTCGACGGCATGACCGTCGAGGTGGTCGACTCGGTCGCCGCCTATGCCGACCTGATGGAGACGCTGTTCGATTTCGCCGCGATCCGCGACCTGATCGCCGGCGGCTTCCGCCTGTCGTTCGACGCGATGAGCGCCGTGACCGGTCCCTATGCGACCGAGATTCTCGAACGCCGCCTGGGTGCCGCTGCCGGGACCGTCGTCAACGGCACCCCCCTGCCCGATTTCGGCGGGCATCACCCCGACCCCAATCTGGTCCATGCCCATGAACTGTACGACCGGATGATGGCCGCCGACGCACCAGAATTCGGCGCGGCGTCGGACGGCGATGGCGACCGGAACCTCATCATCGGCCGCGGCATCTTCGTCACCCCGTCCGACTCGCTCGCGGTGCTCGCCGCCAACGCGCACCTCGCCCCGGCGTACAAGGACGGCATCGCCGGTATCGCCCGTTCGATGCCGACGTCGGCCGCCGCTGACCGTGTCGCGCAGGCGCTGAACGTGCCGCTGTACGAAACCCCGACCGGCTGGAAATTCTTCGGCAATCTGCTCGACGCCGGCCTCGTCACCATTTGTGGCGAGGAAAGCGCCGGCACTGGTTCGGACCATGTCCGGGAGAAGGACGGGCTGTGGGCGGTGCTGCTCTGGCTCAACATCCTCGCCGCCCGCCGTCAGCCGGTCGCCGAGATCATGGCCGATCATTGGGCGCGTTATGGCCGCAACTATTATGCACGGCACGACTATGAGGGCGTCGAGCAGGCGGGGGCCGATGCGCTGATGGCGTCGCTGCGCGACCGTCTCGCCACGCTGCCGGGCACCGCGATCGGCGATCTGACCGTGTCGGAGGCCGACGATTTCGCCTATCACGACAGCACCGACGGATCGGTCAGCCGCAACCAAGGCATCCGCATCCTGTTCGCCGACGGATCGCGCATCGTGTTCCGCCTGTCGGGCACCGGTACCCAGGGCGCGACGCTGCGCGTCTATATCGAACGCTACGAACCGGCCGAGGGCGATCTGGCGCAGGAAACCGGCGATGCGCTCGCCCCGCTGGTCGCGGCGGCCGAGACGGTCGCCTCGATCAGGCAGCATACCGGCCGCAACGAGCCGGACGTCATCACGTAAGAAGAAGGATTTCGCGCGGAGGCGCGAAGGCGCGGAGGGGTTGTGTTCGCAGCACCCCCTCCGCAATCGGGAGACGCTTGCGCTTGCGGCTACCGCATGGGTGAAGGCCGCTGGCGCGGACGACGGCCATGCCGGGACGCAACCCCTCTGCGCCTCCGCGCCTCTGCGCGAACCAATTCTTCTATTACTTCTGTACGTCTATCGAACCACGTTCTCGACGGACGCTTCTCGACAGGCTCGAAGCTGCTCGAACCGAACGGGGTGGGTAAGACCCGCGCTCAGCCCTCGAGCGAGCGCAGCAGCGTTCTGACCGCGCTGTCGATCTCGCGGTCGAGCCCGCGCAATTCCTCGATCCGGCGCACGGCGTGGATCACCGTCGAATGGTCGCGATTGCCGAACTTGCGTCCGATCTCGGGGAGCGAGCGCGTCGTCAGCCGCTTGGCGAGATACATCGCCACCTGCCGCGGCCGCGCGATCGCCTGCGCCCGCCGTGCGGAGATCAGGTCGAGTTGCTTCACCTCGAAATGCGCCGACACCGCCCGCTGGATGTCATCGATCGTGACCCGCCTGGCGGGGCCGGCGAGCATTTCGCCCAGCGTCGCATGGGCGAACGCCATGTCGATCGTATCGCCGGTCAGCGAGGCATAGGCGATCAACCGGTTCAGCGCCCCTTCCAACTCGCGCACGCTGCCGCGAATGCGTCCGGCCAGCAATTCGAGCACATCCTCGGGCACGACGATGCCGGGCACCTCGGCCAGCTTCGCCGCGAGGATCGCATGGCGCAGCTCGGTTTCCGGCAGCTTGATGTCGGCGACCAGCCCCCCGCCCAGCCGCGACAGCAGCCGGGGATCGATACCCTCCAGCAGCCCCGGCGAACGGTCGCACGCGATCACCACCCGCTTGCCCGCGTCCATGAACGCGTTGATCGTGTGGAGGCATTCCTCCTGCGTCGCATCCTTGCCCGCGACGAATTGCAGGTCGTCGATCATCAGCAGGTCTACGCCGCGCAACCGCGCCTTGAACCCATGGGTATCGCGCGCGCGCATCGCCGCGACGAATTCGAACATGAACCGCTCGGCCGGCAGATAGGTCGCGCTCGCCGCCGGATCGGCGTCGAGGAACGCATGACCGATCGCATGCATCAGATGGGTTTTGCCAAGGCCGGTACCGCTATGCAGGAACAACGGGCTGAAGCGCGGCGCACCCGGCTCGGCCACCGCCTTCGCGGCATTGAACGCGACTCGATTCGACGCCGAAACCACGAACCGGTCGAACCGGTAGCGCGGATCGAACACCGGCCGCTCGCCCGGCACCCGCTGCGGCACGGCGGCGGCAAAGGCGACCGGCGGCGCGACGGGGGCCGGTGCCGAGTCGGGCAGGACGGCCGGCGGCACGATTCGCGATTGCAGCGCGCTCGCCGTTTCGACCACCACGTCGCGCACTTCGGGCAACTGCGCCCGGAATTCGTGCGTCAGCCGTTCGGCATAATGATTGCGGACCCAGTCGGTCATGAACGCCGACGGCAGCGTCAGGCGGACGACGCCGTCACCATCGGGGGCAACCAGTTCCATTGGCTTCAGCCACCGGTCGAACAGCCGCTGTCCGGCGGACGCACGCAGGTTCTGGCGCACGCAGGCCCATGCCGCGGCAACCTCAACCTGACCATGATCCACCGGCTTCGTCACGCAGATACACCCCTCCCGCCCGGAGAATCGACTTCTCCGCTACGGTTCATCCATCGGTTAAAAGCCCCCCTGACCGCGCCGGAGCGACGATCGTACACGGAGATTCGTGCGGGCCCCGACCACCGCTATCGGCGTCGGGAAGTGCTGTTTAGGAACCGCGACGCCGATCGATCAAGTCACGAAACGGAAATAAAGGCGGTTGACAGCGCACCAGCGGCGGAAACCCGTTGTATTTATTTTTTAGCGTTTTTAGTCAATATCTTAGCGCATTTCCGCCCGACCCGAATCCTCGAATCCACGGATTTCCGCCGTTTTCCCGGACGTTGATTCGGTGCGGTTCGCAGGAACCATTCCAGCGCGGGACGGGCGCTTCGGACCGACCCGTGACAGCGCGGACAGGCGACGCAAGAAACCCCGCCGACCATAGGGTCGACGGGGTTGATCCTGTCCGACAGGGACGAAGCGATCAGGCGATCGCGCCGACCGCCTTCGTCAGGCGCGAGAACTTGCGGCTCGCGGTGTTCTTGTGCAGCACGCCCTTGGCGACGCCACGGGCCAACTCCGGCTGGACGCTCGCCAGCGCGGTGGTCGCCGCTTCGCGGTCACCCGCGACGATCGCTGCTTCGACCTTCTTCACGAAGGTACGGATGCGGCCAACGCGCGCACCATTGATTTCCGCACGACGCGCATTGCGCCGGATACGCTTCTTCGCCTGTGGCGTATTCGCCATGCCGTCCTCGACTCTCGCAAATGATTGGTGCCGATCGAACAATCCGACCGGAGAAGGTGCGCCCCTTAACTGGTCGGGGGCGGCAGGTCAACTATCGCTGGCAGGATCGGCACCAGAAGGTGGAGCGCCCGCCATCGACGCGCCGTTCGACGACACCGCCGCACGGGCACGGCTCGCCTTCGCGGCCATAGACCCTGAATTGTTTCGAGAAATAGCCCAGTTCGCCATCGGGACGGGCATAGTCGCGCAGCGTCGATCCCCCCGCCCCGATCGCCGACAACAGCACCGCGCGGGTCGCATCGACCAGCAGCGCCAGCCGTTCGCGCGCGATCTGCCCCGCCGGCCGGGTCGGTGAAATGCCCGCGACGTTCAATGCCTCGCACACATAGATATTGCCGAGTCCCGCGACGATTCGCTGATCGAGCAACAGGATCTTGACCGGCGCGATCCGCCCCGCGAACCGCCGCTCCAGATGCTCGGCGGTGAAGTCCGGTCCCAGCGGCTCGGGTCCTAGTGCAGCAAAGGGCGGCCATGCCGCAACCTCGGCGGTCGGGATCAGATCGACCGACCCGAAGCGGCGCGGATCGTTCAGCACCACCTGCCGCCCGGCATCGGTCGCCAGTACCAGATGATCGTGCGCCAGCGGTTCGGCCGGATCGACCCGCCACCGCCCCGACATGCCGAGGTGAAAGATGAAGGTGTCGTCGCGATCGGTCGCGATCAGCCCGTATTTGGCGCGACGCGACAGGCCGGTCACCGTCGCCCCGGTCAGCCGCTGCCCGAGATCGACCGGCATCGCCCGGCGAAGATCGGCACGATTCGCGACGACCCGCGCCAGTCGTTTCCCGGTCAGCACCGGCGCCAGACCGCGCACGGTCGTCTCAACCTCGGGAAGTTCGGGCATTCAGATCCTTTCGGTCACCTCCGGCGTCACCCCAGCGCAGGCCGGGGTCTGACAGCGATCAGCGATGCCCTTGCCGCGAGAGACCACAGCCTGCGCCGGGGTGACGTCTGGAGCCAGGAACGTCGCTGGTTACAAAGAAAGCTAGGTTCGGTTTGCTCCGGCCACAAGGCACCGCTAGGGCAGTCTCATGAACGACACGGTATCCTTCGGTTACGAAGATGTGGCTCCCGCGGAAAAGACCAAGCGCGTCGGCGATGTCTTCGCCAGCGTCGCCTCGCGCTACGACCTGATGAACGACGCGATGTCGGGGGGCATGCACCGGTTGTGGAAGGACCGGTTCGTCGCGCGGGTGAAACCGCAAAAGGGCGAATCGATTCTCGACATGGCCGGCGGCACCGGCGACATCGCGTTTCGCATGGCAAAGGCCGGCGCACATATCACGGTCGCCGACATCAACCCCGCGATGCTGGGCGTGGGCATGGAACGCGCCGAAAAGCGCGGCATCGACGGCCTGCTCTGGTCCGAACAGAATGCCGAGACGCTCGATTTTGGCGACCGGTCGTTCGACGGCTATACGATCGCGTTCGGCATCCGCAACGTGACTGATATTCCGAAGGCATTGCGCGAGGCGCACCGCGTGCTGAAGCGCGGTGGGCGCTTTTTCTGTCTCGAATTCTCGACGGTGACGTGGCCGGGCTTTGCCGATGTCTACGACCAATATTCGCACAAGCTGGTGCCCAAGCTCGGCAAGCTGCTGGCGAATGACGAGGACAGCTATCGCTATCTGATCGAATCGATCCGCCGCTTTCCCGACATGCCCACCTTCGAACGGATGATCGGCGAGGCGGGCTTCATCCGCACGCGGGTGGAACCGATCATGGGCGGGCTGGTCGCGATCCATAGCGGGTGGAAGATTTGATCGCGATCCCGTTGGACTATCTTCTGTCCCGTCATTCCGGCGCAGGCCGGAATCCATGGACGGGGAACGGTTGCGATCCATCGACGACACCCGACACAATAGATTCCGGCCTGCGCCGGAATGACGGTGGGGGCATAAGGCTCGCATGACGTCGACCCTCACCCATTACTGGCGCATCCTGAAATGGGGGCGCACGCTGGCGCGCCATGGCGCGTTGATCGAGGTGGAGCGCAACCCGCGCACGCCGCCGCGCCTGCGCCGCGTAGTGCGCCTCGCCCGGCTGGGCGCGCGCGTTCCTGCGACCCCGCGCTATGCCGAGGCGTTCGCGGCGCTGGGACCGGCGGCGATCAAGCTGGGCCAGACGCTTGCCACCCGCCCCGATCTGGTCGGCGAGGATGTCGCGCAGGACCTGTTGTCGCTGCAGGACGCGCTGCCGCCGCTGTCGTGGGCCGTGGTGCGCCCGGCAATCGAATCGGGATTGGGTCAGCCGATCGAGCGCCTGTTCCAGTCGATCGAGGAGACGCCGGTCGGTGCCGCCTCGATCGCGCAGGTCCACCGCGCCATCACCACCGATGGCCGCCGCGTCGCGGTAAAGGTGCTGCGGCCGGGCGTCGAGGCGCAGTTCTTCGACGCGATCGACACCTATGAATGGGCCGCCGCCCGCATGGAGACGATGGGCGGCGAATTGCGGCGGCTTCGTCCGCGCCTTGTGATCGAGACGATGAAGCGCTGGACCGCGCGCGAACTCGACCTGCGCCGCGAAGCCGCTTCCGCCTCCGAACTGGCGCAGGGGATGGAGGCCGAACCCGACTTCACCATTCCCGATATCGACTGGCAGCGGACGACGTCGAAGATCCTGACGACCGAATGGATCGACGGCATCAAGCTGTCGAACCGCCCGGCGCTGATCGCGGCGGGGCACGACCTGCATGCGATGGCGACGCGGCTGGTCCGCGCGTTCCTGCGACAGGCGATCGCCGACGGGTTCTTCCATGCCGACATGCACCAGGGCAATCTGTTCGCGCTGCCCGATGGTCGCATCGCCGCGATCGACTTCGGCATCATGGGGCGGATCGACCGCCGGGCGCGAGTGTGGCTGGCCGAAATCCTCTATGGCCTCATCACCGGCGACTATAAGCGCGTCGCCGAGATCCATTTCGAGGCGGGCTATGTCCCCGCCCATCACAATGTCGCCGAATTCGCCACGGCGCTGCGTGCGGTCGGTGAACCGATGCGCGGGCTGGCGGTCAAGGACATGTCGGTCGGCATGATGCTCGATTCGCTGTTCAACATCACCCGCGACTTCGACATGGAAACGCAGCCGCATTTGCTGCTGCTGCAAAAGACGATGGTGATGGTGGAGGGGGTCGCGACCGCGCTCGATCCCGACATCAACCTGTGGGAGACGGCGGCACCGTTCGTGCGCGGCTGGATTCGCGACGAGCTGGGGCCGGAGGCGATGGTCGCCGACCGGATCATCACCGACCTGCGCACCTTTGCCCGGCTGCCCGACCTGATCCGCAATATCGAGGCGCGCTATCCGGCGCCCGGCGGTGCCCCGCCCTCCCCGCCGCTGCCCGAGGTCGCCGTCGTCCGTGTCGGCGGCGGCTGGCGCTATGCGGTGGTCGGGATCGTCGGCGGCCTTATCGGCGCGGCCTCGGCGATGCTGCTGGGATGATCCGCGCGCGACCGCCGGTCTGGCTGTCGTGCTCCAGCCGGTTCGCGACGCTGCGGCCCGGCATGGCGCTCGGCATCGCGCTGCTGGCGCTCGCCCTGCTGGCATCGGCCTGGTTCCTGCCGGCCGAGGACCCGGCGCGCGACGCGCCGCTCGGCGTCGACCTCTACGCCTCGGTCGTCGACGGGCTGCGCAGCGGCGGCGATTATTATGCCGTCGCCGCGCAGGAACTGCGCGCCGATCGTGCCCCGCTCCACCCCTTCCCCGCGATCCGCCTGCCGACGCTGAGCGTGGTGCAGGCAGTGCTGCCCGATTTCGTCTCGATCCTGTTGCTGATCGCCATCGCCGCCGCCACCGGCCTTGCCTGGAGCCGGCGGATCGGCGGCTGGTTCGAACGCGGCCCGCCGCGCATCGCCGCGCTGTTCCTGCTGGCCGGCGGGATGGTCGCGTTCGTCCAGCCGTCGCTGGTTGCATTCCACGAGCTATGGGCCGGGCTGCTGATCGCATGGTCGCTGGCGATCCGGCGCGAGGATCGCTGGGTCGAGGCGGTGGCGCTCGCCCTGTGCGCGATGGTGATCCGCGAGACGTCGGCGCTCTATGCACTGGCGATGCTGGTGGCGGCGCTGCTCGACGGGCGTCGGCGTGAGGCGCTGGGCTGGGTCGCGGCGCTGCTGGTGTTCGTCGCCGTCCTGCTGCTCCATGCCCGCGCGGTCGCGCTGGTCGCCGGGCCGCTCGACGCGGTCTCGCCCGGCTGGGGCGGGCTGCACGGCCCCGGCCTGTTCGCGTCGGGCATGGCGCGATCGACCGCGCTCATCATCCTGCCATGGTGGCTGGGCGCGCCGCTGGCGATGCTGGCGATGCTCGGCTGGGCGGCGGCACCGGGTCCGCTCGGGCGTCGGGCCGCGCTCACCTTTGGCGGATATGCGCTGGCGATCGCGGTGTTCGCACGCACCGACAATTTCTATTGGGCGCTTGCCGCCGCGCCTGCCTATCTGGTCGGCATGGCGTTTCTTCCCGATGCGGTACGCGACCTTGCCCGGCCGATCCTCGACAGGCGGCGTGTTCGGGTGCAGAGGATTACCCGATGACACGCATCTTGCTGATCGTCGGTGGCGGCATCGCCGCGTACAAGGCGTGCGAGCTGATCCGCCTGTTGCGCGGTCGTGGCCATGCCGTCCGCTGCGTGCTGACCGATGGCGGCTCGCAGTTCGTGACGCCGATGACACTGGCGGCGCTGAGCGAACAGCCGGTCCATACCAGCCTGTGGGACCTGAAGGACGAGGCGGAGATGGGCCATATTCAGCTCAGCCGGCAGGCCGATCTGGTCGTCGTCGCCCCCGCCACCGCCGACCTGCTCGCGCGCATGGCGGCGGGCATGGCCGACGACCTCGCCACCACGCTGCTGCTAGCCACCGACAAGCCGGTGCTGGCCGTCCCGGCGATGAACGTCCGCATGTGGCAACATGCCGCGACCACCGACAATGTCGCCACGCTGCGCCGGCGCGGCGTGACCGTGCTCGATCCCGATAACGGGGCGATGGCCTGCGGCGAATTCGGCCCCGGCCGCCTGCCCGAACCGCCCGCGATCGTCGCCGCGATCGAAGCGATGACCGCGTCCGCCCCCCAGTCGCTGACCGGCCGCCATGTGCTGGTCACCGCCGGCCCGACGCATGAGGCAATCGATCCGGTCCGCTATCTCGCCAACCGATCGTCAGGCAAACAGGGTTTCGCCATCGCCGCCGCCTGCGCCGCGCGCGGTGCGCAGGTGACGCTGATCGCCGGGCCGGTGACGCTGCCGACCCCGCCGGGTGTGACGCGGGTCGACGTCGAATCGGCGCGCGACATGGCGAACGCCGTGGCACAGGCGCTGCCCGCCGATGCCGCCGTCATGGTCGCCGCCGTCGCCGACTGGCAGGTCGAGGCCGCCCCGTCCAAACTGAAGAAGGGCGACGGCCCGCCGACGCTCACCCTGCTGCCCAATCCCGACATCCTCGCCATGCTCGGCCGGTCGCCGCGCCGCCCGCGCCTGCTGGTCGGCTTCGCGGCCGAAACCGACGACGTGCTCGCCCATGCCACCGCCAAGCGCAGCGCGAAAAATGCCGACTGGATCGTCGCCAACGACGTGTCGGGCGATGTGATGGGCGGGGATCGCAACGCGGTCCACCTCGTCACCGCCGACTGTGTCGAACGCTGGTCCGACGCCCCCAAGACCGATATCGCGGCCCGACTGGCCGACCGGATTGCCGATGCGCTGCTTTAGTCCCTTGTTGCTCCTCGCCGCCGTCGGCTGCGCCACCACCGCGCCGCCGCCGGTGACGCTGGCCGGTGCCAGTTTCGGCCCGACCGCGTCGCGCGACGTCCGCACCCTCGTCCTCGTGCTGCACGGCGACGGCGACGGCATGGTCCCCGCCGCGTTCAACGACGCCGCCCATGCCATTGCCGACGCGATCCCCGGCGCACGCGCGGTCGCGTTGCTGCGGCCCGGCTATCGCGACATGGCGGGCAATGCGTCGCCCGGCACCCGCGGCGGCACCGATGGCGACAGCTATACCGCCGACCGGGTGGCGGCGGTCGCCGATGCGATTGCGGGCTGGCGCACCCGCTATCCACAGGCGCGCGTGATCCTGGTCGGGCAATCGGGCGGGGCGGCGATGGCGGCGACGTTGATGGGGGTCCGTCCGGGGCTGGTCGACGGCGTCGTGCTGGCGGGTTGCCCGTGCATGTTGCCCGAATGGCGAAAATATCGCGCGAAACAGGGTGCGGCCGGGTTCAGGACGGCGGTCGACAGCTTCGATCCGTTGCAGACCGTCGGCGGCGTCGCGCCATCGACCCGCGTCGCGTTGCTGGTGGGTGCCGACGACCGGGAAACGCCGCTGCGCTTTTCGCGCGGCTACGCCGAGGCGCTGGCGCTGCGCGGCATCGCCACCGATTACCGCGTCCTGCCCGGGCGCGGCCATGACCTGTTGCGCGACGGCGACCTGATCGACGCGGTGCGCCGCATGGCCGCCGCGCCGCCCGCGACCCCGCAACGCAATGCGATGGTGACGCCATGATCCCGATCCGCCTGCGCCGCCTGCCGCATGGGAACGACTTGCCGCTGCCCGCCTATGCCACCGCCGGCGCGGCGGGCATGGACGTGGTCGCCGCCGAGGAGGTCGAACTCGCCCCCGGCGCGCGCCACGCCGTCGCCACCGGCTTCGCCATCGCGATCCCCGACGGGTATGAGGTACAGGTCCGCCCGCGCTCGGGCCTCGCGCTCAAATATGGCATCACCTGCCTGAACACCCCCGGCACGATCGACAGCGACTATCGCGGCGAAGTGAAGGTGATCCTCGCCAATCTCGGCGACCGACCGTTCCGCGTCGTGCGCGGCGAACGCATCGCGCAGCTCGTTCCCGCCACCGTCACCCGCGCCGACGTGATCGAGGTCGATACGCTCGACGATACCGCGCGTGGCACCGGCGGATTCGGTTCGACCGGGCGATGACGCTGCTGACCCTGTTGACGCTGGTGCAGGCGATGCCGCTGGTGCCGATGCCGGTGCCTGCCGCGCCCCCGATCGCCCGCTCGCCGATCGACTGGGCCGCGCTGCCGCCCCTGCCCTATCGCAGGACTCCGCAGCCCACGACGTCGATGGTCAATTTCGTCGTGACCGAACTGCGGCGCAACGAATGCCCGCGGCCGATGCCGGTAAAGGGCCGTACCCAGTTGCAGGTCGATGTCGCGGTGCTGATCGGCGAGGATGATCTGGTCCGTGCCACCATCCCCCGTGCGATCGGCTGTCCGACCGTCGAACAATATGGGGCCGGACTGGTCGTCAGCTTCGCCCGGGGCAATCTGATGCCGCATTTCGTCAACGAAGGCGGCTGGTATCGCGCGTCGTTGCGGTTCGACTGGACCGAATGACCTTTTCCGACGCCGAACTCGATCGCTACGCCCGCCACCTCGTCCTGCGCGAGATCGGCGGCGCGGGACAGGCGGCGTTGAAGGCCGCGCGCGTCGTCGTCATCGGCGCGGGCGGTATCGGTTCGCCCGCGCTGCAATATCTGGCGGCGGCGGGGGTCGGTACGCTGCTCGTGATCGACGACGACCGGGTCGACGCCAGCAACCTGCAACGCCAGACGCTGTTCGGGGACGGCGATATCGGCACGGCCAAGGTGACCGCCGCCGCGCAGGCGCTTGGCCGCATCAACCCCTATGTCACGGTCGAGCCGATCGCCACGCGGATCGACGCGACCAACGCCGCGACGCTGCTCGCCGGGGCGGACGTGATCCTCGACGGCTGCGACAATTTCGCGACGCGCCTGATCGTCGCCGATGCCGCGCTGGCGGCGCGCATCCCGCTGGTTTCGGCGGCGGTCGGCCAGTTCGAGGGGCAATTGGGGGTCTTTCGTGGCTGGGAAGCGCATCTGCCCTGTTATCGCTGCTTCGTCGGCAACGATCCCGCGCGCGCCGATGCCAGTTGCGCCGATCAGGGGGTGCTGGGCGCACTGACCGGGGTGATGGGCAGCCTCGCCGCGCTGGAGACGATTCGCGCGATCGTCGGTTTCGGCGACGATCCGGCGGGCAAGCTGCTGGTCGCCGACCTGCTCGCCTGCCGCTTTCGCACCCTGTCGCTGCCCAAGGACCCGGGTTGCCGATGCGCGGGCTGACGGTCGTCGTCGTCGCGCCCGATCCCGACCGGTTCCGTGCCGCCCTGACCCTCGCCTGCGCCGCCGCGGCGCTGGGCGGACGAACGCGGGTCTATCTACATGAGGGGGCCGTGGCATTGCTGGCGATGGCCGCGACCGCGCCGGCGGGCTTGCCGAACCTGACCGAACTGCGCGCCGTCGCGATCGACAGCGGCGTCGAATTGATCGCCTGTCAGACCGGGCTAGCGCTCGCCGGGCTGGCGGCGGACGACGCGATGGTCGCGGCCGGTGGCATGATCCACCTGCTTGCGACCCTCGCCGACGACCGGCTGGTCACTATCTAGACGGGGCGGAGGCCGTGTGGCCCCCGCCCGATCCGCTCAACCGTTGGCGAGCGCTTCCTGGGCGAACGCACGCACCGCCGGTCCGATATCGGCCCGGCTCAGCGCCACGGCGATATTCGCCTGTACCCAGCCGGCCTTGTCGCCGCAGTCGTAGCGCTTGCCGTCGAAGGTGAAGCCGTGGAACGGCTGGTTGCCGATCAGCTTGGCCATCGCGTCGGTCAGCTGGATTTCGCCACCCGCGCCCGGCTCCTGCGAATCGAGGATCTGCATGACTTCGGGCTGCAAGATGTAACGGCCCGGAATCATCAGGTTCGACGGTGCCTTGCCCTTGGGCTTTTCGACCAGCGCGGTGACCTCGGTCAGGCGACCGTCCTGCTTGCCGGGCGAGATGATGCCGTATTTGTCGGTCTCGCTGTCGGGCACTTCCAGCGCGCCGATGACGTTGCCGCCGACCTGGTTATAGGCTTCGACCATCTGCTTCAGGAAACCGCCGACCATCAGTTCGTCGGGCAGCAGCACTGCGAACGGCTCGTCGCCGACGATCTCGCGCGCGCACCACACCGCGTGGCCGAGGCCCAGCGGCTCCTGCTGGCGGACATAGACCGGGCTGCCCGGCTTCTGGCGGATACCTTCGATCAGCGACATCGACTTGCCGCGCGCCTTCATCGTCGCTTCCAGTTCGTAGGAAACGTCGAAATGGTCTTCCAGCGCGCCCTTGCCGCGGCCGGTGACGAATATGATCTGTTCGATGCCGGCTTCCAGCGCCTCTTCGACGGCATACTGGATCAGCGGCTTGTCGACGACCGTCAGCATTTCCTTCGGCATCGACTTGGTGGCGGGAAGAAACCGGGTGCCGAGGCCGGCGACCGGAAAGACTGCCTTGCGAACCTTCTTGATCGTCATCGTTTCATCCCCACAATTGCTGCGCCGCGATAGAGATACGCCGCGGAATTGGCAAACGACCTTTGTCCGCCGGGTCGTCCGCTGCGGCACGGCGGTTCATTGATCGTACAGCCCCTTTCCCCTAAGGGCGACGCGCATCATGGTGTTCTCCAAGCTATTTCGCAGGCCCGCAACCCCCGCCCCGCGCATTCCCGACGATATCGTCGTGTATGCGATCGGTGACGTGCATGGGCGGTTCGACTGCCTCGACGACCTGCTGGCGCAGATCGACGCCGATCCGGCACGCGGCGGACGGCGACCGGTGCTGGTGTTCCTCGGCGACCTGATCGATCGCGGGCCGGAATCGCGCGGCGTTGTCGACCGGGTCATGGCGATGTGCGCGGCCAGCGCCGATGTGCATTGCCTGTGCGGTAATCACGAGGAACTGCTGCTGACCGCCGCAGAGGGCGCGCGCCAGGCGCTCGGCGTCTTCGCACGTGCCGGTGGCAAGGAAACCCTGCTCAGCTACGGCGTCAGCGAAGAGGCCTATGAGCGCGAGGATTTGAAAGGCGTTCAGCGCCTGATCGCCGAGCATGTGCCGGCGGTGCATCTCGACTTTCTACGCGGCCTGCCCGACCAGTTGGTCGTCGGCGAATATGTGTTCGTCCATGCCGGCATCCGCCCCGGCGTCCCGCTCGATGCGCAGAAATCCTCGGACTTGCGCTGGATTCGCTCGCCGTTTCTCGACCATGTCGGCCGCTATGAACGTTTCGTCGTGCATGGCCACACCGTAACGCACGACCCCGACATCCGCGCCAACCGCATCGGCATCGACACCGGTGCCTATCGCAGCGGCCGACTGACCGCGCTGGTGCTGGAGGGGGACACGCGGCGGTTCCTGTCGACGGCCCTGTCCGCAGGCAACTACGCCGCAGCGGCGTAACCGCCAACCGTTCCTGACTATCGACGAGCACAGCATGCCGCTGTGACCGGCATCGCCCATTATTCCGACCGTCGTACCAACGAAAAAGGGCACCCCGAATGGAGCGCCCTTTTCCTAGACTGAAGCGCGGTTTCCCGCGCGAGCAATCAGTTGCTGTCCGAATCGCTGTCCGAATCGGCAACAACGACGATGCCCGCAACGACAGCAGCCGCGGCGAGAAGCGCCACGATGATGCCGCCGCCGGCCAGCTTTTCGCCCTTGGCGGCCGGAGCCGAAGCGCGAGCAACCGACAGCTTCGAAGCGTTGGCGGCGGTAGCAACCGTCGGAGCAACGGTCATCGAAACGGCCGAAGCCGCGATCAGCATGTTCTTAGCAAAACCCATGTCAACACTCCCTTGTATCTCTACACGTCGAGCGGCCCTTCGCATACGGCCCGCTCCCCTGCAAGCCTTATCATACCAATCGCGGCCAACCGTTTCCGGTCCCGGACCAACATAATACGCCCTGCGCACGGCTGAAACTCACCGGGGCGTGCCCGGTTTCGTTCGCAATCGCGGCAGTTCAGTATGCAGTGCGGCACCAAATTGGGCAAGCCACCCCGGCCCGATGATGACCGCGTTATTCGAGCGGCTGATCGCGCGTCGCCAGGACCGGCGGCACGTACGGGGTCGGTGCGCCGGGCGGGATGGCGGCGATCTCCGCGGCGATATTTTCTGCCCGTTTCCCGGCGGATGAATGGGTCCGGCTGTGGAAGATACCGCCGTCGATACGGGCACCGGGGCCTTTCCAGAACGCGACGGCCGACACCGGATTCCAGCCCGCATTGCGCAGCAGATGGACGCTCAGCCGGTCGGCATCGTCTTCGCTCATCCGAAAGATGCGTCCATTTCGGCCCAGTTCACGCAGCAGGCCACGACTGATCTTCGCCGCGTCGAGCCGGACATGGTGGCGCAGGATATTGTGGGCCAATTCGTGCGCGACGACGACGGCGAGTTGCGAATCGTCGAATCGTTCGAGAAACTGGCTGGAAATCTGCACCAGCCGGCCGTCGGCGACGGCATCCATCGATGGCCCGACCCGCAATTCGAACAGCGTGCGACAGCCGGGCGAGGCTGCAATGGTCACCGCGCGTTGCTGGCCTGCACGGCGCAGGACCATCGTCAGCGGGCGATCGGACGGTTGTGCGTCCAGTAGAGCGGCGAAGGCGTCGCGGGTGGCGACATGCCCGCCGCCCTTCGCAACCGGCACCGGCTGCGCATCGATGCTGACGATGGAATCGTTCGCACGCACCCCGGCGCGGGCGGCCGGGCTGTCGGGGACGACCGCTTCGACCGCGATCGCGGTTTCGAAGCCGAACGTCGTGCGGGCGGTCGGCTGCTCACCGACGTCATATTGATCGATGGCGTGCACGATCAGGCCGGTCACCGGGGCACGATCGGTACAAAGCACGGCATTGGCGTGGGCCAGCCGATAGCCGATCGCCCCAAGCCGCAGGTCGGCAGCGCGAAGGGTCTCGAGGGTCGCCTGATCGGTTCCGGTGGTGACGGCGGTATTGGGCGCAGCACCGATCGTCAGCAAGATCGTCGCGAGCAAAACGGCGCGCCGCGTCAGAACCGCGCGGCGACGCTCGGCAATCGAAGGGAAGGGAAAGGACATCCGCCCGCGATAGCATGATCGCGAAGGCCAAGGCGATGCCGGGCGGACTGTCGGGTTTCGGCCCACCGGAACGAAAAACGGCGCCGGAAACTTCCGACGCCGTTTTCGATCGAACCGGTCGCGCGCTTAACGCATGCCGGGCGGAAGCGCCTGTCCGGGGGGCGGCGCGCCGGCACCACCGGCACCACCGCCCTGCTGCTGCATCATCTGTTGCATCTGCATCTGCTGCAGCACCGCCTCCGGGATGAATTCGATCATGTCGACATCGAACACCAGCACCTGCTTCGACAGCTTCTTGATCTCCGGCGACATCGCCGGCGCACCGTCGGGACGGGGCGCGCCATAGCCGAGCGTCGGCGGCAACCAGAAACGGTAGCGCGACCCCTTCGGCATCAGCTTCAACGCCTCGCCGAACCCCGGCACGACCTGCTTGGGCGACATCGGGGTCGGGTTGCGGCTCTGGTCGAAGATCGTGCCGTCCGTCAGCTTGCCGACATAGTTGATCAGCGTGACGTCGGCATCGGTCGGGGTCGGGCCGCTGCCCTTGGTCAGCACTTCATATTGCAGACCGCTCGCGGTGGTGACGACGCCGGGACGCGAGGCGTTGGCGGCGAGGAACGAAGCCGTTTCGCTGCGCGAACCGACCCAGGCGAAAACCGCCGCGACCAGCAACGCCAGCGCGATCCCGATCCACACCCAGACGATATGACGCTGCTTGACAGGTTGCAGCGGAACGGCAGTGACCGACATCGACACCCCTTTGGCACGCCTCGCGCACCCGATCTCAGGAAACCGGCGGCATCGTCGACATCATCGGCGACGGGCCGCTATCCGTGGAATTACCGGGCGCCGTCGCGCTCGAGGCGCTTGCGCTCCATCTTGCGCGCCCGGCTGATCGCCGCCGCCCGTTCGCGAGCACGCTTTTCCGAAGGCTTTTCGTAATGACGACGCAGCTTCATCTCGCGATACACACCCTCGCGCTGCAGCTTCTTCTTGAGCGCGCGCAGGGCCTGATCGACATTATTTTCACGAACCATGATCTGCATGAGGTCGAAAAACTCCGGGTTTTTTCATCGCAATAGAATAGGGTTCGCCGAAGCATGGCCGCGGCGTGACGCTCCCCCCTAACAGGAGTACCCCCTGCGGGCAAGCGCGTGCGCCCGCCGGATCAGAACAGCAGGTCGCCCCCTGCGCGTCGCGCCAATATCCGGCCGATCGCGTCGAACAAGGCGTCCATCGCCACCGGCTTGAACAGGACTTCGTCGGCACCGGCGGCAAGACATCGCTCGGTCAGATCGATCGCGGTATCGGCGGTGACGATGATGATCGGCAGCGTCCGTTTCGCATCCTCACGCGCGCGCACGCGGCGGATGACCTCGAACCCGTCCATGCCGGGCATGCGCAGGTCGAGCAGGACGAGGTCGAACTCTTCCTCGTCGATCCGACGCAACCCGGCTTCGGCAAGGTCCGCCTCGACCATGGTCGCCCCGGCGACGTCGAGCATGTCGCGGACGACCCGGCGATTCATCGCGTCATCCTCGACGAACAGGATCCTCATGCGTCACCGATCCGAAGGATCGCCTTCTTTTCAAAGCTTTGCATATCGAAATCCGCTATCGCTACGCCGCATTTGAAACAAGGGCTGTTGGCACCGCACCCTGATTATCCCGACCGACGAACAACGCACCGATAAGTTGCTTAGCCGAAACCGGCTTGTTTAGCAATGTTATGACGCTTTTTTCGACATTTACGTCACATTCTTCTGAACTGCACATCAGAACGGCCGGTACCGGTGCCGTCCGCAGCATCGTCCCGATCTCGGTAAGATCGCGCTCCGGGGCATCGCTGCCCGCGCGGAACGCTTTCATATCCATCAACAAAGCGAACACCCTGCCCCCGGCCAGCAGCTCCCGCACCGTCGCCACGTCGTCCACGAACGCGATCGCCGCGCCGTGATCGGCAAACAGGGTCCGCATCATCCCCCGGGCGATCGGATTGCGTTCGAGAATGACCAGCTTGTCCGGGCTCGCATCCTCGCCCCGGTCCATTATTCGCGGAGTCGCCGGCGTTACCGGCAGGTCGAGCGTGAAGGTCGACCCCTCGCCCGCGACACTCGTGACGCGAATGTCGCCCCCCATAGCGCGGGCAAGATTGCGACAGATGGTCAGCCCGAGGCCGGTGCCCCCGAAGCGACGCGTCGTACTGTTGTCGGCTTGCTGAAACGATTCGAAGACATCGTCAATACGGTCGGCGGCGATACCGATACCAGTATCCGTCACGGCGATCCGAACATGTTGGTCGTTGCCCTCGACCCGCAGGCCAATGCCGCCGGTTTCGGTGAACTTCAGCGCATTCGACAGCAGGTTGAAGAGGATCTGGCGCAACCGTACCGGATCGCCCTCGATCCAGCGCGGCACCTGCCCGATCCCCAGCGTGAAGCGCAGCCCGCGATCCTCCGCCTGCCGCCGCGACGATCGCGCCAGCGTCTCGACCGTCTCGATCAGGTCGGTCGGAATGCGTTCGACCGACAGATTGCCCGACTGCATCTTCGCGACGTCGAGAATATCGTCGACCAACGCGCGCATCGTGACCCCGGCGTCGTGGACGATGCCCAGCCGATCGCGCAGGTCGGGCGTCAGTCGGGAATCGCGCAACATGACCTGCGCCATGCCGAGGATGCCGTTGAGCGGGGTGCGGATCTCGTGGCTGGTCGTCGCGAGGAAATCGCCCTTGGCCTTCAACGCCTTTTCCAGCGCGACATTGGTCGCCGCCAGTTCGACGTTGGCGTTGCGCACGGCATTCCGGCTCCGGCGCAACGTCACGACACCGAAGGTCAACAGCGCGACCAGCACCGCGACCGCGGCCGCGATGCCCCCGAACAGGATGCGCTGGTATCGCGCGCTCGCCCGCTCGAACACGATGTTGCGGCGCAGTTCCTCCTGCTTCAGCCGGGCAATGCGCAGTTCCTGATTCTGGAAGTCGAAGCGCGCCGCGATCAACGCGGTCTTGGTCGAGGTGGTGAGCTTCGTCGCCTGTTCGTTCAGCCGGCTGAGCGCTTCCAGATGGGCAAGCGATTTCGGTGCGTCGCCGACCGCCGAATAGACGGCATAGGCGTTCTGGTGATTGTCGCGCGCGGGAAGCCCGGTCGTGCGCAGATCGACCCCGTCGAACGCGGCATCGACCAGCTGCACCGCCAGCGCGGTGTCGCCGCGATCGATCGCCACCCGCGCCGCCAGCGTGCGCAGCTGATCCAGCGAGGCTTTCGACCCGACCGTTTCCGCGATCTTCATGCCCGCCATGACCGACTGCCATGCCGCCGCATCGTCGCCGGCCGCGCGCTGCGTCCGCGCGAGGTTGCGCAGGATCTGCACTTCGAACGACGGGTTGTTGAGCCGGCGCACCGCGACCAGCGCCCGTTCGAAATCCACGATCGCGCGTCGATAGTCGCGCATCTCGCTGATGACGTTGCCGCGATTGTTGAGCAGCGAAACCGACAGCAGGGGATCGCCGCCATAAGCCTCGATCGCCTGCTCGTAATAGCGCAGCGCCGCTTCGAAATCGCTGCCCTGCCGATACAGGGCCCCGATGCTGAGCAACGCCATGGCCTGCCCGCGCCGATCACCGGCGGCAAGATAGACGCGATAGGCCGATTGATAATCGGCCAGCGCCGCTGCCACCTGCCCCTCATCGGCGGACAGGTCGCCCCGCGTGCGCAGCGCATCGCCTTCGATCGCGACACGGGGATTGAGCCTGGCGAGGATTGCCAGCGAACGGTCGACCGAACGCTTGGCGGCGGCCTCCTGGTCGAGCCGGATATAGGCTTCGGCCTGCAACCAGATGCCGGCGGCGACCAGCCGCGAGGAGGCACCGTCGCGTTCCAAGGCGACGCGTTCCAGTTCCTGCCCGGCCCGCAAACCGGCGCGAGGCTCGGCGACCAGCGCGGCGCGAATCGCATCGAAACGGCGGTCCAGCGGGTCGACGCCCGGCTGCGCGCTTGCCGGCAACGCGATGGTCGCCATCCACAGAGACAGGGCAAGGAGCGGGAGACGCAGGCGCATTGGGGCAAACTAACCCGATTGAGTTAATGATTGGTACCGATCAACCGGTCTTCCATTGGCCTTCGTTGCGCAGGAAGGACAGGCGCGGGCTGGCCATCGCCGCCAGATGGCCTTCTTCCCGCAAGAAGGTGCGGAACGCATCGAACTCGATCGGGCGGCTGATCAGATAGCCCTGCACCATGTCGCAGCCCATGACGCCGAGCAGCGCCAGCGCGGCGGGTGTTTCGACGCCTTCGGCGGTCACTTCCATATCGAGCGCATGGGCGAGGTCGATCGTCGAGCGCACGATCAGCGGATCGCGGTTGCTGCTGGTCAGCTGGGTGACGAACAGCTTGTCGATCTTCAATTCGCTGGCGGGCAAGCGCTTGAGATAGGCCAGCGACGACAAGCCAGCCCCATAATCGTCGATCGCCAGCGGCACGCCGATTTCGCTGAACGTCCGCAGATTGGCGATTGCGCTCTCCGGATCGCGGATCACCGCGGTCTCGGTGATCTCGAACCCGACCCGCGCGCCGCCTTCGCGAACGAGTCGGCAGGCCTCGCGGACGAACCCCGGATCGGACAGCAGGACGCCCGACATGTTGATGAAGATCGGAATGTCGTAGCCGGCCGCCGCAAGCATGCGCTGATCGGCGATCACCCGGCGGATCGTCCACAGCGTCAGCGCGCCGATGACGTGCGATCGTTCGGCCGCCTCGATGAAATCGCCGGGCAGCACCAGCCCGCGGGTCGGATGCCGCCACCGCACCAGTGCCTCGGCACTCGCCACGCATTGCTGGCGCACCCGCACCTTGGGCTGATATTGCAGGAATATCTGCCCGTCCTCGATCGCGCCGGGCAGGTCGCGCATCAATTGAACCGGGTCGTGCCCCGCGGCGGGATCGCTCAGATCGCGTACGACGTCCGTGCCGATCTGCTGTCCGTCGACAAGCGCAAGCTCGGCTGCCTCAATCAGGCGAACCTCGTCGGCCTCGCGCACCCGGGCACCGACGCCGCCGATTCGCAACGTCACGCGACAGCTTTCGCCGTTCAGGTCGAACGGCTGCGCCATCGCCGCTCGGATACGCTCGGCCACGGCGTTGCCGGCCGTGGCCGAATCGCGCTCGAACTTGATCTCCAACCCGCTCCGGCCGACCGGCGTGATCCGGCTATCGGCGATCATCGCCCGCAGACGCGCGGCGATGTCGGCCAGCGCCGCGCCGGCACCGACGACCCCGACCTGCCGTCTCAATGCCGCGAAATCCTCGATTTCGGCGAGGAACAGGAAGCGATACCCGGCGGAGGGCGCAACGGCGCGTGCCGACACCGGTCCGTCGCGCACAGCGACCGGCGACAGGGGCCGCTGCCCCCTCCCGTGTCCTGACGGCCCGACCAGCGGGATATGTTCCGAATCGGCGCGTGCCATGATGTTCAGTGCTACCGCCCAAACCCCGAAGCATCCGTTAACGCCAGCAATCGCGGGGGGATGGTTTTCGTGCCGATTTGCGATTGGCGTATGGTTAATTTCCGGTTAATACGGCCTCGCGCTTCGGCGCTTCTGGGAGACTGAAAATGCAGGCGTTTTTCGCACTGTTCCGTGATCACTACGGCGAAGACCTTCGTCCGATCTAAATGGAACATTCGCCTGGATCGGGACGGTTCGCCGGAACGATCCAGGCGTTTTTGTGGAACGTCCTGTTTTGGGAAACGCCGTGCCGGACCCGGACGGCCGCTGCCCCGACGTGCCCGATTCGAACGCGGCAAAGCTGAACTGGCGGGCACGCGAAGAATCGTTGCCTTGTCGCACCGCCGTTGGTCGCTACCTGCGACGGGACCATGACCGATCCCGCATCCCATCGCCTCACCCATCTCGAACGGCTCGAGGCGGAAAGCATTCATATCCTGCGCGAAGTGGTCGCCGAGGCCGAACGCCCGGTGATGCTGTATTCGGTCGGCAAGGATTCGGCGGTGATGCTGCACCTCGCCAAAAAGGCATTCTATCCGGCCCCCCCGCCCTTCCCGTTGCTGCATGTCGACACGACGTGGAAATTCCGCGCGATGTACGATCTGCGGGACAAGGCGGCGCGCGATGCCGGCATGGAATTGCTGGTCCACCACAATCCCGATGCACAGGCGCGCGGCATCAACCCGTTCGATCATGGCAGCCTGCATACCGATTTGTGGAAGACCGAGGGGCTGAAACAGGCGCTCGATCACTATGGCTTCGACGCCGCCTTCGGGGGTGCCCGCCGCGACGAGGAAAAGAGCCGCGCGAAGGAACGCGTCTTTTCCTTCCGCTCGGCCAATCACCGCTGGGACCCGAAGGCGCAGCGGCCCGAACTGTGGCATCTGTATAACGCGCGGAAAGCGAAGGGCGAATCGATCCGCATCTTCCCGCTGTCGAACTGGACCGAGCTCGACATCTGGCAATATATCCTGCGCGAGAAGATCGAGATCGTGCCGCTGTATTTCGCCGCGCCCCGCCCGACCGTAGAGCGCGACGGGATGTTGCTGATGGTCGACGACGACCGCTTCCGTCTGCTGCCCGGCGAAGTACCGACGACCCGATCGATCCGGTTCCGCACGCTTGGCTGCTACCCGCTGACCGGTGCGGTCGAGAGCGAGGCGGCGACGCTGAGCGACGTCATCCAGGAAATGTTGCTGACCACCACCTCCGAACGGCAGGGGCGCGCGATCGACCGCGACGCCGGGTCGGCCAGCATGGAAATGAAGAAGCAGGAGGGCTATTTTTGATGGCAACCGCCCCCGCCTATACGCCCGACGCACTGATCGCGGCCGATATCGACGCCTATCTGGCGCAGCACCAGACCAAGTCGCTGCTCCGTTTCATCACCTGCGGATCGGTCGACGACGGCAAATCGACGCTGATCGGCCGGCTGCTCTATGATTCGAAGATGATCTTCGAGGATCAGCTCGCCGCACTGGAGAGCGATTCGAGGCGCGTCGGGACGCAGGGGCAGGAGATCGATTTCGCGCTGCTGGTCGATGGCCTCGCCGCCGAGCGCGAACAGGGCATCACCATCGACGTCGCCTATCGCTTCTTCGCGACCGAGAAACGCAAGTTCATCGTCGCGGATACGCCCGGCCATGAACAATATACCCGCAACATGGTGACCGGCGCGTCGACCGCCGATCTGGCGGTGATCCTGATCGACGCGCGCAAGGGCGTGCTGACCCAGACGCGGCGGCACAGCTATCTCGCGCATCTGATCGGCATCCGGCACATCGTGCTGGCGGTGAACAAGATGGATCTGGTCGGGTATGACCGGGTGACGTTCGATCGCATCGTCGCCGACTATGCCGGCTTTGCCGAATCGATCGGCATCGCCGGCTTCACCGCGATTCCCTTGTCGGGGTTCAAGGGCGACAATATCGCCGCTCCCTCCGACAACACGCCATGGTATGCCGGCCCGGCCCTGATCGAGCATCTCGAATCGGTCGCGCTGGACAGCGATGCGGCAGCGGCGCAGCCGTTCCGCCTGCCGGTGCAGTGGGTCAACCGCCCCGACCTCGACTTCCGTGGCTTTGCCGGCCTGATCGCCAGCGGGACCATCCGTCCGGGTGATGCCGTGCGGGTGCTGCCGTCGGGCAAGACGTCGCGCGTGGCGCGGATCGTGTCGATGGACGGCGATCTGGCGCAGGCGGTCGCCGGTCAGTCGGTGACGCTGACCCTGACCGACGAAATCGACTGTTCGCGCGGCGACGTGATCGCCGCCGCCGATGCGCCGCCGCAGGTCGCCGACCAGTTTCGCGCGACGATCGTGTGGATGGACGGCGAACCGATGCTGCCCGGTCGCGCCTATTGGCTGAAGACCGGGGCCGGCACCGTCTCGGCGACGGTGCAGCCCCCGCGCCATGCGATCGACGTCAACACGCTGGCCGAATTGTCGGTCAAGACGCTGTCGCTGAACGACATCGGCGTCGCCGACGTCTTCACCGATCGGGGCATCGCCTTCGAACCCTATGCCGACAATCGCGACCTCGGCGGGTTCATCCTCATCGACAAGATCACCAACGCCACCGTTGCCGCCGGCATGATCGACTATTGCCTGCGGCGTAGTCAGAATGTGCATTGGCAGTCGATCGACATCACGCGGCAGGCGCATGCCGCGCAGAAGAACCAAAGCCCCCGCGTCCTTTGGTTCACCGGCCTGTCGGGGTCGGGCAAGTCGACCATCGCCAATCTGGTCGAGAAGAAGCTGCATACGCTCGGCAAGCACAGCTTCCTGCTCGACGGCGACAATGTCCGCCATGGGCTGAACCGCGATCTGGGCTTCACCGATGCCGACCGGGTCGAGAATGTCCGCCGCGTCGGCGAGGTCGCCAAGCTGATGGCCGATGCCGGACTGATCGTGCTGACCGCCTTCATCTCGCCGTTCCGTGCCGAGCGCGATCTGGCGCGGTCGATGCTGCCGGCGGGTGAGTTCGTCGAGGTGTTCGTCGATACGCCGCTGGCCGTCGCCGAGGCGCGCGACGTGAAGGGGCTGTATGCCAAGGCGCGCAGCGGCGCGCTGGCCAATTTCACCGGCATCGACAGCCCCTACGAACCGCCGCTCGCACCCGAAATCCATGTAGATACGACGCGCGAGACGCCGGAAGCGGCCGCCGAACGCATCGTCGAACATGTGCTCGGCATCTGGGCACCGGTATTGTGACCGACGACGCACTTCTCGCCACCGCGATCGCCGCCGAGGCTGGCAAGCTGTTGCTCGCGATCCGGGCGGAGGGGCGCGAGAACGGCAAGGCGCTGGGCGACCGCGGCGACCGGGAAGCGAATACGCTGATCCTCGAACGACTGCGCACCGCCCGCCCCGATGCGTTCGTGCTGTCTGAGGAGTCCGCCGACGACAAGGCGCGCTGTGCCGCTGCGCAGACATGGATCGTCGATCCGCTGGACGGCACCCGCGAATATGCCGAAGGACGCGACGACTGGGCGGTGCATATCGCGCTCGCGGTCGGTGGCCGTGCGGAGGCCGGGGCGGTCGCGTTGCCGTCGCTGGGCATCACCTTGTCGAGCAGCCCCGCCCCGGTGGTGCCGCCCCGCCCCGATCGCCCGCGCATGGTCGTCAGTCGTACCCGCCCCGCGCCGCAGGCGCTGGCGGTTGCCGAAGCGATCGATGCCGAACTGATCCCGATGGGATCGGCGGGTGCCAAGGCAATGGCGGTGGTGCTTGGGCAGGCCGACATCTATCTGCACGCCGGCGGGCAATATGAGTGGGACAGCTGCGCGCCGGTCGCGGTGGCGCTGGCAGCCGGATTGCACGCGTCGCGGATCGACGGGTCGCCGCTCTATTATAACTGTCAGGATACGTGGCTGCCCGATCTGCTGATCTGTCGGCGCGACGATGCGGCCCGGATCCTGCCGATTATCGCCGGTCTGGGGCTCGACCGGTAGCGTACGGCTTCCAAGCGGCCGCCGCCCTGGTTTGACCGATCGGGGCGGGTCCGATGCTTCGATCCGTTCGCCGACAACAGGCTGCGATCGATGCCGGCCTGTGGCCCATGTCCGTCGTCCCCGCCGACCCCGGTTGCGGCCACGAACCGCATCGCATCTGGCCTCGGCACGACCCACCTGTCAGAAGCGGGCCATGGGCAATCATCATCACGACCATGGCGACCATTCCGGGCATGGTCATCACCAGCACGGGTCGCACGGGCATCTGGGCCATTCGCATGCCCCTGCCGATTTCGGCCGCGCCTTTGCGATCGGAACGCTGCTCAACATCGGCTTCGTGCTGGTCGAGGGCGCGGCGGGCTTCTGGTTCGATTCGATGGCGCTGCTTGCCGATGCCGGGCACAATCTGTCGGACGTGCTGGGGCTGCTGATCGCATGGGGCGGGGTCGAACTGGCCAAGCGGCCGGCATCGCGGCGGTTCACCTATGGCCTTGGCGCGTCGACGATCCTCGCCGCGCTCGCCAACGCGCTGGTGCTGCTGATCGCGGTCGGGGCGATCCTGCTCGAAACGATCCAGCGGCTGGGCAGTCCGCGCCCGATCGATGGCTGGCCGGTCGTCTGGGTCGCGCTGGCCGGGATCGTCGTCAACCTTGCCACCGCACTGCTGTTCGCGCGCGGGCGGCATGGCGACGTCAATATCCGCGGCGCATATCTGCACATGGCGGCCGATGCGGCGGTGTCGGCGGGGGTGGTGATCGCCGGGCTGGCGATCCTGTGGACCGGGGCGGGATGGATCGATCCGGTCGTCAGCCTTGCGGTCGTCGCGATCATCCTGATCGGAACGTGGAGCCTGCTGAGCGAATCGCTGCTCCTCGCGCTACAGGCGGTGCCGCGCGGGATCGATGCGGCGGCGGTCGAGGCGCTGCTGGCCGGTCTGCCGGGCGTCGCGCGGGTGCACGACCTGCACATCTGGCCGATGAGCACCACCGAAACCGCGCTGACCGCGCATCTGGTGATGCCCGACGGGCATCCGGGCGACGCGTTCCTGACCGACCTGTCGGAACGGCTGGAGCAGGCGTTCGGCATCGGCCATGCGACGGTGCAGGTCGAGACCGGCGACGATTGCGCGCTGACCCACGCGCATTGAGGGCTTTGGTCTGCGCCCCATAAGCGTATCCCCGCGCAGGCGGGGATACGCTTTCCCTTGGTGAAACTTACCGTGCCACCGACACGCGATAGATCATGCGGTGGTGGTACGGCTTGCCCGGTTCGACCCGTGCCGATCCGAATGCCGGCTGGTTGGGCGTATCGGGGAATTTCTGCGGTTCGAGCGCGATGCCGTCGCCCATGCGATAGACATGGCGATCCTTGCCGATCAGCGTCCCGTCGATGAAATTGCCCGAATAGAATTGCACGCCCGGTTCGGTCGTCAGCACTTCGAGCACGCGGCCCGATGCCGGGTCTTCAAGGCGTGCGGCAAGCTTGGGTTCACGGGTAATCCCGGCATCGAGCACGAAATTATGGTCATAGCCGCGCCCGGCGACGATCTGCGGATCGCGACCGTCGCGGACATCCTGTCCGACGATCCGCCCGCGGGTGAAATCGAACACCGTGCCCGCGACCGGACGACGCTCGCCGGTCGGGATCAGCGCGTCGTTGACGGGCGTGTAGCGGCTGGCCGGAATGGTCAGCTTGTGGGTCATCGTGCCCAATGCGCTACCCTCGCCGCCCATGTCGAACAGCGCGTGGTTGGTGAGGTTGACGATGGTCGGCGCATCGCTCTTCGCATCGAAATCGATGGTCAGTGCGCCCTTGTCGTCGAGCGCGTAGGTCACCGTCACGTCGAGCGTGCCAGGATAGCCTTGATCCCCGGCCGGGCTGTTCAGCGTCATCGTCACCGATGCGCTCGGGCCGTCCTTGACCGACACGATCCGCCACACCCGCTTGTCGAAGCCGACCGTGCCGCCGTGCAGCGAATTGGCCTTGTCGTTGCGGGTCAGCTGATACGCCTTGCCGTCGAGCGTGAACTTGCCACCGGCGATGCGGTTGGCGTAGCGGCCGATCGTCTGGCCCCAGTAATTGGGTGCGGTGACATAGCTGGCGGCATCGTCATAGCCGAGCGTGACGTCGGCCACCTTGCCCTTGCGATCGGGGGCGTTGAGCGCCTGCAACGTCGCGCCCAGCGTCATGATCCGAGCGCTGACGCCGTTGCTGCCGGTCAGCGTCACCATCTCGACCGCGGTACCGTCGGGCAGCTTGCCGAAGCTCGACCGCTTGGCCGTCGCCGCGTTTGCCGTCCCCACACACAACAGGGTCGCCACCGCCAACGCGCTGATCGAAATCGCCTTTTTCATTGTCACCCTCCCAAAGTCACCGGCGGGGCTATCGCGCCGCGTCCGGTTCGTCGGGAGGGGTATAGTCAGACAATAACGGCTTGTTCAAGCGGCGACCGGCGCAAAGCTCAGCCGTCGCCGAGCCGCTCGATATCGGCACCGACGGCCTGCAGCTTTTCCTCCAGCCGCTCATAGCCGCGGTCGAGGTGATAGACGCGGCTGACTGACGTCTCGCCCTCCGCCGCAAGCCCGGCGATGATGAGGCTCATCGATGCGCGCAGATCGGTCGCCATGACCGGCGCACCGACCAGTCCGGCGACCCCGCGCACCACCGCCGAACGGCCGGTGACGGTGATGTCCGCGCCCATCCGCGCCAGTTCGGGCACGTGCATATAGCGGTTTTCGAAGATCGTTTCGGTCAGCACGCTGGCACCGTCGGCGCGCGCCAGCAGCGCCATGAACTGTGCCTGCATGTCGGTCGCGAACCCCGGATAGGGTGCGGTCGACAGGTTGATCGGGCGGATGTCGCCGCTCGCCTCGACGAACAGCGAGGTCGCGCCCTCGCGCACCGCCACGCCCGCCTCGACCAGTGCATCGATCGTCGCGCGCATGTCGCTGGCCACGACATTGGCCAGCTCGACCGCGCCGCCGGTGATCGCGGCGGCACAGGCATAGCTGCCCGCTTCGATCCGGTCGGGCATCACCGCATAGGTCGCCCCGTGAAGCTTGCCGCGCCCCTCGATGGTCAGCGTATCGCTGCCGATGCCATCGATGCTCGCCCCCATCGCGACGAGGCAGCGGCACAGGTCGACGATCTCCGGCTCGCGCGCGGCATTTTCGAGGACGCTGGTTCCCTTCGCGAGCACCGCCGCCATCACCGCATTCTCGGTCGCGCCGACCGATACCACCGGGAAGCGATAGCGACCGCCGGGCAGGCGTCCGCCGGGCGCGGTCGCCTTCACATAGCCCGCCGCCAGCTCGATCTCGGCACCCAGTGCCTCCAGCGCCTTCAGATGCAGGTCGATCGGGCGGTTGCCGATCGCGCAGCCGCCGGGCAGCGACACCGTCGCCTCACCGGCGCGCGCGACCAGCGGCCCCAGCACGAGGATCGACGCGCGCATCTTGCGGACGATGTCATAGGGCGCGACCGTCGACGTCAGCCGCTGGCCACGCAGCGTCATCACCCGGCCGAATTCGCTGGGGTGCGATCCCTCGATCGTGGTCGATACGCCGAACTGGTTGAGCAGATGGCCAAAGCTGTCGACGTCGGCCAGCCGCGGCAAGTTGCGCAGCGTCAGCGGCTCTTCGGTCAGCAGCGCGCACGGCAACAGGGTGAGTGCGGCGTTCTTCGCGCCCGAAATGACGATGCGGCCGGACAGGCGATTGCCGCCGCGAATGACGATACGATCCATGGGGCAGCTTCTAGTGGGTACGCTAGGGTGTGCAAGGGGGTCGCCAGCTCCTCCCCGGTACGGGGGGGGGACCGTCGCCGGAGGCGATGGTGGAGGGAGTGCCCCACGAACGCAACGGTTCCGACTGCGGCCCTCCCCCTCCACCAGCCTGCGGCTGGTCCCCCTCCCCGCAAAGCGGGGAGGATCTATGTCGCCCGTTGCTTGGCTGCGGGGTTCGGGCCATTCTCTCGTCATCGGGACTATGGTGGAGATGATCGGTGACCGGAATCGCCGCTACGTTGCTGACGCTCGCAACGCTGATCGTTATGTCGGTCCGCTTTGATCGGCGTCACCGCGGGATCGCACGGTTACCGATGCAATGGTCGCTGTCGGGTCGTGTGAACTGGACCGCGCTGCGCCGCCTCGCGCTGGCGTTCACGCCGGTGCTGGCGGCGATCGTCCTGACGACCATCCAGATTACCGCACCCGTGCAGACCCAGCCGCCGGGGCCGGACGGGTCGGTATTGCCCGCCCTGCTAACGGCAGCGGTGTTGCTCGTCGTCGCCCATGCGATTCATCTTCGGCTTTGCGACCGGACGACCAGTCGCATGAACTGACGAAGGGTATCAGGCGGAAGCCGGGATCAAGCCTTTTCCAGCGTGCATTGCAGCGGGTGCTGATTCTGGCGAGCGAAGTCCATGACTTGCGCCACCTTCGTCTCGGCGACTTCGTAGGTGAAGACGCCGCACACGCCGACGCCGCGCTGGTGGACGTGCAGCATCACCCGCGTCGCTTCCTCCATGCTCATGCGGAAGAAGCGTTGCAGGCACAGGACAACGAATTCCATCGGCGTGTAATCGTCGTTCAGCATCAGCACGCGGTAGGGCGTGGGCTTCTTGACGCGGATTTGGGTGGCGACGCCGAGACCGGTCGAGCGGTCGTCGTCATGGTCGCGGTCGTCGCCGGCCATCTGGATGCAAAGCTGTCGAGACATGTCGCCATAAAATATGGCATGCGGGCCGGACAGGGCAAGGGGGTGCGTGGTCATATGCGCCGATTTGGAAATGACAAAAGGGGCGACCGCTCGCGCGACCGCCCCCTTCGTTAGCCCGTAAAGGTAACCGACCGCTTACGCGGTCGTCTTCACCTTGTCGGCGGCAACCGCAACGCGGTTGCTGATCGGCTGTGCGGCGTCGCCGGCCAGCTTGATCATCATTTCGGTGGTCTTCGACGCTTCGGCGACGAACGAGTCGAACGACTGACGGACGAAATCCGACTGCAGCTTCATGAACTCGGCCGGCGACTTCACGGTCGCGAGCGTCTTGGCGGTCGAGGTCGCGTGTTCGAACGACTTGCGACCGAAATCGGCCATTTCCTGACCCAGGGTTTCAAGGCCCTTGGCGGCGATGCGGCTGGCTTCGACCATCGCTTCGATGTTGCCCTTGGCCATCTCGTTCATTTCCTCGAAGCCCTTGGCGCCCTTTTCCATGGCGGCCTTCGCCTTTTCGTTGAACTCGGTCGACACGGCCTGCGCCTTGTTCGCGGCGTCCTGTGCGAAGTTCTGCGCCTTGTTGGCGGTATTCTGGGCGGTGGCGGTCGCTTCGTTGGTGACGTCCATGGTCTTTTCCTCGACTTGTGCGGTTACGGTTTCGACCGCCGCGGTGGTTTCCTCGGCCATGACCGTGCTGGTCTCGACCGCGGTTTCGGCGACTTCCACGACCGGCTCGACCGGCGGCGTCGGAATGACGGCGGCGGCGGTTTCGGTCTTGAAAGGCAATTCGACGGGAGCCGGCTTGGGCGCCGCCACGAACGGCACGGGCGGAATTTCCGCCTGTTCGGGTTCGGCGGGCGGCACCACGGCTTCCGGCGCGGCAGCCTCGACGGGTGCCGTGGCGACCGGTCGGGTGGATCGGGAAATGGCAGGCTTGCGCGTGCCGGTCTTCGGACCTCTGATGGCCACTCGGACATCCTCCATCTGATTACTGCTGCGGCGCATCACCTAATCGATCGGCGTGACGCTTTCAAGACGATTTTGTTGCGCCGCAGCATAAATATACAGATAGAAAAATCAAATGTTCTTATCGGGTTCGGACATATTCTCCCGGCGCGTCGCCCAATGCTGCTGCACTGCCGCCACCGGGAATGCGCGCCCCGGTCGCCGGTACGGCACCGCCGTCCGCCGCCGCAATCCATTGCCGCCAGTCCGGCCACCAGCTGCCCTTAATCTCCTTCGCCCCCGCGACGAAGGCGGCAAGCGAGTCGGCTGGTTCGTCGTTGGTCCAATATTGATATTTGCCGGCGGACGGCGGGTTCACGACGCCGGCGATATGCCCCGATCCCGCCAGCACGAACCGCAACGGCCCGGCGAAATGCTCGGTTACCTTCCACACGCTTTCGGGCGGGGCGATATGATCCTCGCGACCTGCCTGGATATAGGATGGGGTCTTGATGGTGGTCAGGTCGATCGGCGTGCCGTCGACGGTCATCGACCCCGCCTGCACCAGCCGGTTGTCGCGGTACAGGTCGGTCAGATACCCCAGATGCCAGTTCGCCGGCAGGTTGGTGACGTCGGCGTTCCAGTGCAGCAGGTCGAACGGCGCATAATCGTTGCCGAGCAGATAATTGTTGGTGACGTAGTTCCAGATCAGGTCGCGCCCGCGCAGCAGGTTGAACGTCGCGGCCATGTATCGCCCGTCGAGATAGCCGTCCTTGCCGACCTGCCGGATCATCTTCAGCTGCTCGTCATCGACGAACAGCGACAATTCGCCGGCTTGGCTGAAATCGACCTGCGCGGTGAAGAAGGTGGCGGTGGCGACCTTCGCCGCCTCGCCGCGTGCCTCCAGCAGCGCCAGCGTTGCCGCCAGCGTGGTCCCGGCCACGCAATAGCCGATGGCATGCACCGATTTGACGTCCAGCGCGGCGCGCACCGTGTCGATCGCGTCGATCTGCCCGCGCACGACATAATCGTCCCACGTCACATCCTTCATCGATGCATCGGCCGACTTCCACGACACGACGAAGACGCTCAGGCCCTGCTCGACCGCCCAGCGGATGAAGCTCTTCTCCGGCGTCAGGTCGAGAATGTAGAAGCGGTTGATCCATGGCGGAAAGATCAGCAGCGGGATCGCCCCGACCTTTTCGGTGGTCGGCGCATAGTGGATCAGTTCGTAGAGCGGCGTGCGCTTGATGACCTTGCCCGGTGTCATCGCGACGTTGCGGCCCAGTTCGAACGCGCTGGTGTCGCTCTGCGTCATCTGCCCACGGGCCATGTCGGCCAGCATGTTCTGCATGCCCTTCAGCAGGTTCTCGCCGCGCGTCTCGATGATCTTCTCGACGACCAGCGGGTTGGTCGTGGGAAAGTTGGTCGGGCTCATCGCGTCGATCAGCCCGCGCGTGGCGAAGCGCAGCTGCTCCTTCTGCTTGGCATCGACGCCGTCGATCGCGTCGACGCCCTTCAGCATGTGGTCGGCGATCAGGAAATAGCTCTGTCGGATGAAGGCGAACACCGGGTCGTCATGCCATTGCTTGGCCTTGAACCGCTTGTCGCGGGCGCGTTCGGGCGATTCGTCGACCGGCGTCGCGTTGGCGGGGTCGAGGAAGCGCTGCCACAGCTTCATCGTATCGGTCCAGAAATCGGTCTGCACCTTCAGCATGCCGGTCGGGTCGGGCAAGGCGGGCGCGCGTTCCATCAGGTCGATGCCCTGTTCGAGCATCATCTGTTGCGCACGACCGAGCATCTGCGTCCAGTGCTGCATCTCTTCGAGCGACATGGTCGGCAGGGCCGGATCGGCCGTTCCGGTCGGCTTCGCGGTCGATTCGGTCATTTTCCTCTCCATGGCGGCCCGGGCGCTCTACCGGTCAGCGGCTTCGTAGCGTAAGGATGCACCCGAAAGGAACGAGAATGTCCGACGAATTCTACCGCATGAAACGCCTGCCCCCCTATGTCATCGCCGAAGTGAACGCGATGCGGGCGGCGGCGCGTGCCGGTGGCGAGGACATCATCGACCTCGGCATGGGCAACCCCGATCTGCCGCCGCCCGACCATGTCATCGAAAAGCTGGTCGAGGTCGCGCGCAAGCCATCGGCGCACGGCTATTCGCAGTCGCGCGGCATTCCGGGCCTGCGCCGCGCACAGGCCAATTATTACGGCCGCCGCTTCGGCGTCGACATCGATCCCGACAGCGAAGTCGTGGTGACCATGGGGTCGAAAGAGGGTCTCGCCAGCCTCGCCACCGCGATCACCGCGCCGGGCGACGTGATCCTCGCGCCCAATCCCAGCTATCCGATCCACATGTTCGGCTTCATCATCGCCGGGGCGACGATCCGCGCCGTGCCGACCACGCCCGACGAACATTATTTCGAAAGCCTCGAACGCGCGATGGCGTTCACCGTGCCCAAGCCCAGCGTGCTGGTGATGGGATATCCGTCGAACCCGACCGCCGAAGTCGTCGACCTCGCCTTTTACGAGCGCGTCGTGGCGTTCGCAAAGGAACATGGGCTGTGGGTCATCTCCGACCTCGCCTATTCCGAGCTCTATTATGACGGCTGCCCGACGCCCTCGATCCTCCAGGTGAAGGGGGCGAAGGACGTCGCGATCGAATTCACCTCGCTCAGCAAGACCTATTCGATGGCCGGCTGGCGGATGGGCTTCGGGGTGGGCAACAAGAAGCTGATCGCGGCGATGACTCGGGTGAAGTCGTATCTCGATTACGGTGCCTTCACCCCGATCCAGGCGGCGGCCTGCGCCGCGCTCAACGGTCCGCAGGATATCGTCGAGAAGAATCGCCAGCTATATCACAAGCGCCGCGACGTACTGGTCGAAAGCTTCGGTCGTGCCGGCTGGGACATCCCCTCCCCGCGCGCGTCGATGTTCGCCTGGGCACCGCTGCCGCCCGCCCTCGCGCATCTGGGATCGCTCGAATTCGCCAAGCAGCTGCTGACCGAGGCGAAGGTCGCGGTCGCGCCGGGCGTCGGCTATGGTGAGAATGGCGAGGGCTATGTGCGCATCGCCATGGTCGAGAACGAACAGCGGCTGCGACAGGCGGCGCGCAACGTGAAGAAGTATCTGCAATCGATGGGGGTGAATACGCCGGCGGGACGCAGCGCGGGGTAATCTCTTCTCCCCTCCCTTGTTCAAGGGAGGGGAGCGTCCCTCATGGAACCCGCGCCCACACCCATCGCTATAGCGCACAACCACAGCGGAGCGCGCCGATGACCAATTTGCCGATCGAACTCACCCTGCTCGGCTGGTCGGTGGTGCTGCTGACCATCGCGATCCTGCTGCAAGGCCGGTTCGCGACCAGGGAGCGGGGCACGAAATGGAATGCCGGCCCCCGCGACGGCGACAATGCGCCCAAGGGGGTAATGGCAGGCCGGGCGCAGCGCGCGCTCGACAATCTCAAGGAAAGTTATCCCGCCTTCATCGCATTGGCGCTCGCGCTGGCGGTCAGCGGCCGTACCGACGGGCTGGGCGCGTCGGGGGCGATCCTGTGGTTCGCGGCGCGCATCGTCTATCATCCGCTCTATCTGTTCGGCGTGCCCTATGTGCGCAGCATGGCGTGGCTCGCGTCGATGCTCGGGCTGTTGCTCATGCTGATCCGGCTGCTGTGATAAGCGGCACTTCGTCCGTCAGAACATAATCTCGCTACGCCGCTGCGATCGATTGCCGCAGCTTCGCGCCGTACCGCGATCCACCGCGGTGGGAGCGTCGGCGTCATGTTCGTGTTCAAGGGTCTGGAAAGCCATCCGCGCAGCTTCGTGAAGGCGGTGTCGTGGCGGACGGTCGGATCGATCGACACCTTCCTGCTGGGACTGTTGTTCTCCGGCTCGGCGAAGCTGGCGGGGGCGATCGCCGGAACCGAAGTGCTGACCAAGATCACGCTGTTCTATTTCCACGAACGCGCATGGTCGCTGGTCCGCTGGGGCCATCGCGCCGATCCCGCCGCGACCACCGACGCCCCGACCCTCCCGGCGAGCTGACCTCCGTGGCGACCGGCCGGGCCGGTCAGTCGCGGACGACGTCTTCCTCAAGCGACCAGATCAGATCGCCCTTGCCCAGCACCCGCCCGTCATGGCTGCACACCGCGACCGGCTGCACCGGGCGATGGTCGCGGGCATCGACCAGTACCGGCGTCGCCGCCACGCCGGTTTCCCACCGCTCGCCCCATTGCCGCAGCGCGACCATGGTCGGTTGCAGCGCATAGCCCTTTTCGGTCAGGCGATATTCGATCTTGCGACGATCGCTCTCGACCGCGCGCCGTTCGAGGATGCCGTGCCCGACCAGCCGCGACAGCCGGTTAGCGAGGATGTTGCGCGCGATGCCGAGTTCCGACTGGAACTCCTCGAAATGCGAAAGTCCGTTGAACGATGCGCGCAGGATCAGGAACGACCAGCGTTCGCCCATCGCCTCCAGCGCGGCGGGCAGGCTGCACTGATTGGCAAGGTCGCGTAGCGGTTCTCGAAGGACGGTCATCATCCGCTCCGATTCTAGCGCATGACGACGGGCAAAGGAATAGCACTTCTCTCGCTACCGCAGCAAACATCGCAACTTGCAACTTACATTCATGTAGATTAGGCGCAGCACACCTTAATTCGAGATGGAGCCGTTGCCCGTGAAGATGCTCGCCCTGCTAACCGCCGCTGCGCTGACCCTGCCCTTCGCCGCCGCAGCACAGCCGAACCGCGGCTACAGCGCCGTGCCGGCGACCGCGCCGGCCGTCGACACGATCCTGACCCGCAGCACGCTGTGGAAATGCTCGGCCGAGCGTTGCGCCACCCCGCGCGGCGAGGGCAGCCACCTGACCATGTGCCAGCTCGCCGCCGCGCAGCTCGGCCCGCTTGCCGCCTTCACCGCCAACGGCACCGCATTTCCGCCGGAACAACTCGCAAAATGCAACATCCGCGCCAAAGGTGCCTGATCGACGCGAAAACGGTTGCAAAGCCGCCCCGGCCCGCTCCATCTAGATCGCATGCTGCGGCAGTATGAATTGGTGGAGCGGGTCAAGACCTACGACCCGGACGCGGACGAGGCGCTGCTGAACCGCGCCTATGTCTTTTCGATGCACGCGCATGGCAGCCAGAAGCGGGCATCGGGCGACCCGTATTTCAGCCACCCGATCGAGGTGGCCGGCATCCTGACCGACCTGCACCTCGACGACGAAACGATCGCGACCGCGATCCTGCACGACACGGTCGAGGATACCGTGGCGACGCACGAGGAAATCCAGGCCAAGTTCGGGGTCAACGTCGCGCGACTGGTCGAAGGCGTGACCAAGCTCAGCAAGATCGAGGCGCAGACCGAGAACGAGCGCGCCGCCGAGAATCTGCGCAAGTTCCTGCTCGCCATGTCCGACGACATCCGTGTGCTGCTGGTGAAGCTGGCCGATCGGCTGCACAACATGCGCACGCTCCATCACATCGCGAAGCCCGAGAAGCGCAAGCGGATCGCGCGCGAGACGATGGATATCTACGCGCCGCTCGCCGAGCGGATCGGCATGTACGAGTTCATGAACGAAATGCAGACGCTGGCATTTCGCGAGATCGAACCCGAGGCATATGAATCGATCACCCGCCGCCTCGAACAACTGGAGGAAGGCGGCGGCGACCGTGTCGCCAAGATCGGCGGCGACCTGAAGACGATGCTCGACCGTCACGGCATTACTGCCGAAGTATCGGGCCGGCGCAAGCATCCTTATTCGATCTGGCGCAAGATGTCGGAGCGCCACGTCACCCTCGAACAACTGTCGGACATTGTCGCCTTCCGCGCGATCGTCGACAGCGAAGAGGAATGCTACCGCGCGCTCGGCATCATCCATCGGCGCTGGCCGATGGTGCCGGGGCGGTTCAAGGATTATATTTCGACGCCCAAGCGCAACGGTTATCGATCGCTGCACACCGCCGTCATCCATGCCGAGAACATGCGGATCGAGGTGCAGATCCGCACCCGCGAGATGCATGCGCAGGCCGAGTTCGGCTTGGCGGCGCACTGGGCATACAAGCAGGATGCGGTGCGCCCCGATACGCAGGTCCGCTGGATTCGCGACCTCGTCGAGATCCTCGACAATGCCGAGAGTCCCGAAGAGCTGCTCGAACATACCCGCATGGCGATGTATGCCGATCGCATCTTCGCCTTCACGCCCAAGGGCGAACTGCATCAGTTGCCCAAGGGCGCGACGCCGATCGACTTCGCCTATGCGGTGCATACCGATCTCGGCGATCAGGCGGTGGGCGCGAAGGTCAATGGCGGCGTCGTTCCCTTACGCACCGAACTGAAGAACGGCGATCAGGTGCAGATCCTGCGGTCGAAGGCGCAGCGTCCGCAGGCCAACTGGCTGAACTTCGCGATCACCGGCAAGGCCCGCGCCGCCATCCGCCGCTATATCCGCCTACGCGAACGCGACGAGACGGCGGCGCTCGGCAAGCGGCTGTATCAGGAACTGATCGCGCGCCTGCCGGTCCCGCCCGGCATCGACGCGCTGGCTGAAGGGTTGAAGCGGCTGAAGATCGCCGACGAAGCGACGCTGTTCGAATGTCTGGCGCACGGCAAGCTGACCGACGAAGCGGTGATGGAGGCGGTCATGCCCGGGGCCATCGCCGACCCGAAGATCGAACCGATCCCGGCGCAGCGCGCACCGATCGAGATCAAGGGGCTGACCGCCGGCGTCGGCTACGACCTCGCCACCTGCTGCCACCCGGTGCCGGGCGACCGCATCATCGGCATCCGCCGCGGCGACGGCCGGTTCGAGGTGCATGAAATCGGCTGCGAGACGATCGAGGCGATCGACCCGCATCACTGGATCGATCTGACGTGGGGCGACAATGCCGAAGGTGCCACCGCCCGCATCGCGGTCACGCTGAAGAACGAACCCGGCGCGCTGGGTGCGGTGGCGACCGTCATCGGCGGCCACCGCGCGAACATCCTCGGGCTACGGCTCGACAATCGCGACACGACCTTCCACACCAACACCATCGACGTGGAGGTGCGCGACGCCGCGCATCTGATGAAACTGCTTGCCGGCCTGCGTGCGGCCGATGCGGTGAACAAGGCGGAACGCGGCTAGATCCCCGGTAGGCGTTGGCGCGACCAAATCCTCCCCATTCCATGGGGAGGGGGACCGCGCCCGCAGGGCGTGGTGGAGGGGCGTCGCCCCAGACGCAACGGCTTCGTTCGCGGCCCTCCCCCTCCACCATGCTGCGCATGGTCCCCCTCCCCACGATGTGGGGAGGATTGGCACTAACTTCCTCCCCGGCACGGGGAGGGGAACCAGCGAAGCTGGTGGAGGGGGGTGTCGGCATACGGAACGGTTGCGTTCGTGGCCCGCCCCCTCCACCCCGCCCTGGGGGCGCGGTCCCCCTCGCCGTACCGGGGAGGAGCTTCTCCCCTTGCCCTTGCGGCGAGCAATCCCCAAAGCACAGCCATGGCACAGGAATCCCCGCTCGACCGGTTTCGCGACGTCCTGCGCGGCACGTCGCGCGCGATCGCCGACGAACCCGAGGTCGAACTGGCGTTTACCGCCGACGCGCCGACCGCGTCGGGCAAGCATATCAAGGTGCCGATGCCCGCCCGCGCGCTGCCCGCCGATCAGGTGGCCGAGGCGCGCGGCCATGCCGACGGCTTCGCGTTGCGCATGCGCCATCACAATGCCGCGCTCCACGCCCGGACCGCGCCGGGCGATGCAGTGGCGCGCGCGGTCTATGACGCGGTCGAACAGGCGCGGATCGATGCGCTGGGGTCGGCCGGTTATGACGGCATCGCCGACAATCTCGACCATGCGCTGACCATGCGCATGCGCTCCGACCCGATCACCCGCGCCCGCACCCGCGCCGAAGTGCCGCTGTCGACCGCGGTGCAGATGCTGGTGCGCGAACGGCTGACCGGTCGTGCCCCGCCCGCTGCGGCCGCGCCGGGCATGGCGCTCATCACCGACTGGATCGAACAGCGCGCCGGCGCGCAGCTCGACAACCTTGCCGGACTGGTCGCCGATCAGGCCGCCTTCGCGCGCGGCATCACCCGCCTGCTCGAGGACCTCGAACTGGTCGAGGGCGAGATCGAGCCCGAACAGGCCGATGACGGCGGCGACGATTCGGAAGGGGAAGACGAACAGACCCCCGAGGACGACGGCGACGATTCGGGCGAACAGCAGGGCGGCGAAGGTCAGGTCGAGGCACGCGGCGAGGATCGCAGCGACGAACAGTCCGATGGTCAGTCCGACGACCTGTCCGAGGACATCGACGCCGAAGGCGACGACATGGCCGATGGCGAGGACGAAGGTGGCATGATGCCCGTCCGGCCGAACCGCCCCTTCGCCGACCTGAACGCGCAATTCGAATATCGTGCCTTCACCACCAAATATGACGAAGTGATCGCCGCGACCGAATTGTGCGAAGCCGACGAACTCGAACGGCTGCGCGCCTATCTCGACCAGCAGCTGGTGCAGCTGCAGGGGGTGGTGACGAAGCTCGCCAACCGGCTGCAACGCCGGTTGATGGCGCAACAATCGCGGTCATGGGACTTCGATCAGGAAGAAGGGATGCTCGATGCCGCGCGGCTGGCGCGCGTCGTCATCAACCCGGCGCAGTCGCTCAGCTACAAGATCGAGCGCGATACCGAATTTCGCGACACCGTCGTCACCCTGCTGATCGACAATTCGGGGTCGATGCGCGGCCGCCCGATCGGCATCGCCGCGATCAGCGCCGACATCCTTGCCCGCACGCTGGAGCGCGTCGGGGTGAAGGTCGAGATTCTCGGCTTCACGACGCGCGCGTGGAAGGGGGGGCAAGCCCGCGAATCGTGGCTCGCCGCCGGTCGCCCGCCCCAGCCCGGTCGCCTCAACGACATCCGCCACATCGTCTACAAACAGGCCGACGAACCGTGGCGCCGCGCCAAAAAGTCGCTCGGTCTGATGATGCGCGAAGGGCTGCTGAAGGAAAATATCGACGGCGAGGCGCTGCTCTGGGCGCATGGCCGGCTGCTGGCGCGGCCAGAGGACCGCAAGGTGCTGATGGTCATTTCCGACGGCGCGCCGGTCGACGATTCGACGCTGTCGGTTAATTCGGGCAGCTATCTGGAACGGCATCTGCGCCAGGTGATCGCGTGGATCGAGGGCAAGTCGCCGGTCGAACTGGTCGCGATCGGCATCGGCCATGACGTGACCCGCTGGTATGCCCGCGCCGTCACGATCATGGATGCCGAGCAGTTGGCGGGGACGATGATCGAGCAGTTGGCGTCGCTCTTCGACACGCCATGAAGCCGACCGCCCCGCCCGGCGGCTTTCGCGGGCCGGTCAAACGGTCGATCACCATCGCCGGCCACGCGACCTCGATCAGCCTCGAACCCGGCTTCTGGACCGCGTTGGAGGCGGCGGCGACACGACGGTCGCTGCCGCTATCGGCACTGGTCGCGGCGATCGACGCGGTGCGGATCGAGGGCGACGATCCGCCCAACCTCGCGAGCGCGATCCGGTCCTGGTTGCTGGGCGAGGTTGGCGCTGGGTAAGTTTGTTTTCACGCGAAGGCGCGGAGACGAGAAGAAGAGAGTTTTCGCGCAGAGGCGCAGAGGCGCAGAGGCGTTGCGAACTCGGGCAAGTCACGCCGCGAAAGCGGCTTTATCGCTCTTTGCTGCCAGAGATGAGGTCTCCCGATCGCGGGAGATGGCCCCAACGCAACCCCTCCGCGCCTCTGCGCCTCTGCGCGAAAACTCTCTTCTTCCTTCTCCGCGCCTCCGCGCCTCCGCGTGAACCAGCCTTCTACTGCTGATCCGGCAAAATCGGAGACACGGTGACCTCGCCCCGATCACCCGAACGATAGCCAAGGCTCGCCCGCCCCTTCACCGGCCCGGCGACGTCGGCGACCAGATACAGCGGCCGCCGTTTCGACTCGACATATAGCCGCCCCAGATATTCGCCGATCATCCCCAGCACGAACATCTGCACCGCGCCGAGGAACACGACGACCAGCATCGTCGACGTCCACCCCTGCACCGCGCTGCCCGACAACCAGCCGATCGCGATATAGGCGAACAGCAGCAGCGACAGCGCGGTCAGCACCAGCCCCAAATGACTGGCAAGGCGCAGCGGCGCGGTCGAGAAGCCGGTCACCGCGTCCAGCGCGAACCCGATCATCTTGCCCAGCGGATATTTGCTCTCGCCCGCCAGCCGTTCGTCGCGGTCATAGGGGAACGGCACCTGCCGGAACCCGACCCACGCCACCATGCCGCGGATGAAGCGCGCCTGTTCGGGCAGGCTCAGGAACGCGTCGAGCGCCCGCCGCGTCATCAACCGGAAATCGCCGGTATCGAGCGGGATCGGCGTATCGGTCACCCGGTCGAGCACGCGGTAGAAGGCGGCGGCGGTCAGTTTCTTGAAGAAGGTCTCGCCCTCGCGCTTGCGCCGCACCGCATAGACCACGTCGGCCCCCTCGGCCGCCATCGTCTCCAGCATCGGCCCGAGCAATTCGGGCGGGTCCTGCAGATCGGCGTCGATGATCAGGATGCGTTCGCCCGCGCACAGGTCGAGCCCGGCAGTCAGCGCCAGCTGGTGCCCGTGATTGCGCGACAGGTTGATCGCGACCAACCGCGGATCGGTCGCCGCCAGCCGTTCCATCACCGCCCAGCTTTGGTCGCGCGACCCGTCATTGACCAGGACGATCTCGTGATCGTCGCCCACCACCGCCTGCGCCGCCGCCGAAATGCGGGCATGCAGCGTGTCGAGGCACGCGGCCTCGTTATAACAGGGGACGACGATGGAGAGCGCGGGACGGATCATGGGCGGCTGCGTTACTCCATGCGACGCGGTTGGAAAAGCCGGATGGCGCGGATGCCGCATCCCGGTTAGGATCAGGTGTCGATGGAGGAATGCCGATGCGTGCCGCCCTTCCGTTCCTGTTGCTGATCTTCGCTGCACCCCTGGGCGCACAAATCTGGGACGGAGGCCGATCCGCCGTGCGCGAGGTGCCGGTACCCCCGCCGGCCACGTCGCTGGTCGCCAGCGATCTGGGCGATATCAACCGGTCGATCCGCGACGGACGCCGCCGCGGCGACCTGACCCGGGCCGAGGCGCGGGAACTGCTGGTCCAGAGCGCGATCATCGACCGGCTCAACCGCCAATATCGCCAGGGCGGACCGATCGCGCTGAACGCCCCTGCACTGGCCGACCGCACGCTGGCATTGCGCGGTCAGGTCGACGCGGCACGGGCACGGACGAAATGATCCGGCTTGCGATGTAGGATTTCGCTTGCCACCCCGAACCGCGGCAACGGGGGAGCGTAAATGATGATCGAAGCGAGCGTCGGCGAGGACGGCACCAATCGCGTGGACGATGTCCGTGCCATTCAATGGCTGTTGCTGCGGATCGGCATAGATCCCGGCGCAGTCGATGGCCTTGCCGGGCCGCGCCTGATCGCCGCGATCCGCACTGCGCAGGACCGGTTCGGCGTGGAAGCCGATGGCCGGATCGATCCCGGCGGGCGGACCATCGCCCGTCTGACCAATGCGCGCGCGACATGGGACGGCGACAGTCGCAACTGGCCACAGGAGCGCAAGCTCGCCAGCCTCCATCCCCGCTTCCGCAGCCGCATCGTCCGCGTGATCGACACCCTGCGGCGCGACGGTCTGCGCCCGACCATCGTCTATGGCTGGCGATCGGTCGCCGTCCAGCGGCGGTTGCTGCGCGAGGGGGTGACGCAGGTCGGCTTCAGTTTCCACAACGCGCAGACGCCCGACGGCCTGCCCGCCGCATGGGCCGCCGATCTGGTCGACGACCGCTGGTACTGGACCGAGCCCCAATGCCATGTCTTCTTCCGTGCGCTGGGCGCGGCGGGGAAGGCCGAGGGGCTGATCTGGGGCGGCGACTGGACGTTTCGCGACTGGGCGCACCTGCAGGGCCGGCGCAATGCCGAACTGGCGAGCGTCCGTCGGGAGAGCGGGCTGACGTAAAGGGTTACCGATTCTTCATCTCTGCGGCGTAGCGTTCCCGGCCATGTCGTCCTCCGCCCTGCCCCTGCCGATATCGGCGCGTGCCGTACCCGGCGGGGCGGCGCTGCGCTGTTTCTTGCTGGTCGCGGCCATGGTAGCAGGCGGGGCGCTGATCGGGTTGCTGACGCGTCACGCTTTTTCGGTCGCCTTCTGGCCCGCCAACGCGATCCTTGTCGGGTTGATGCTGCGGGTGCCGCGCCTGTTCCGGCCGTCGGGCTGGGCCGGCGCGTTTGTCGGCTTCGTTGCCACCGACCTGTTGTTCGACCGCAATATCGGGCTGTCCGCGTTCTTCGCGCTCGCCAATACCGCTGGCACCTTCGCGGCGACGGTGGCGTTGCGACGGCTCGATCCCGCCGACCTGCGGCTCGAGCGCATTCATTCGGTGCTGCGCATCCTTGCGGGGCTGATCCCGGCATGCTTCGTCGCGGCGTTGATCGGCGCGGTGCTGGTCGTGGTCGAATTCGGCGGATCGGCCAGCCAGACGCTGATGACATGGCCGGCGAGCGAGCTGGTCAATTATCTGGTCGTGCTGCCGGTCCTGCTGACGCTGCGCCACCCGGACGCCCAGCCACCGCGAATCGCCGAACCACCGATCTGGCCGGCGGCTGCGCTGATCGTGTCGTGCGTCGCGGCGGTGCAGTTCGACGGGCCGGGCAGCATCATGTTCCCAATGCCCGCCCTGCTGCTGTGTGCGCTCACCTATCCGGTCGCGATCACCGCGGTGCTGACGATGCTGCTCGGCACCGGCTGCCTCATCACCATCGGCCTCGGTCTCGTCGCGATCGGGCAGGACATGGCGATCCCCCGGCTGGTGCTGTCGGTGCGGATCGCGGTCGCCTTCCTCGTTCTCGTGCCGCTGACGATCAGCAGCGCGATGGCGGTACAGGACGCGCTGCTGCGCCAGTTGCGCCACGCGGCCGATCATGACGGGCTGACCGGCCTGCTCAACCGCCGCGCGTTCGAACAGCAGTTGCAGCGACGGCTGACGCTGAACCCGCTGCCGGGCGACGGCCTTGCGCTGCTGTGGCTCGACCTCGACCATTTCAAGGCGATCAACGACCAATACGGCCATCCAACGGGCGATGCGGTGCTGTGCGCCGCCGCCGCCACGCTGCGCGACGCGTGCGGCGTGAACGATCTGTGCGGGCGGCTGGGCGGTGAGGAATTCGCGGTCCTCTTGTCCGCACCCGATCGCGCCGCCGCGCAGGATGCCGCCGAACGACTGCGCTGCGCGATCGTCGCACAGCGCGTCGACTGGCACGGCACTGCGATCCACGCGACTGCCAGCATTGGTGCCTGCTACCTGACCCACACGCCGACCGACGCGGCACCGCTGCTCCGCTGCCTCGACGAAGCGATGTACCGCGCCAAACGCAGCGGGCGGAACCGCATCGAATGGCTCGACGCACCCGAACTGGCGCACGCGGCGTAAGAGTCTGTTTGGAAGCTCGCGCGAGCGCGAGCTTCGAGGCGGTACCGGCCCGCTCCCCCACCCCACCACCCATGCAATTATACTGCCGTGGGTGGTGGGGTGGGGGAGCGGGCCGGTGCCGCGAAATGCGTCTCAACGCATTTTCAAACGGACTCCAGCCGCGCCAGCGCCCATTCCGCCGCATCGCGCACCACCGCATCGGCGTCGGCACAGGCCGCCCGCACCGGTCCGACCAGCGCGCGATCGCCACTATTCCCCGCGGCGATCAGCGCGTTGCGCACCATCCGGTTGCGCCCGATCCGCTTGATCGGCGATCCGCGAAACACCTCGCGAAACCCGGCATCGTCCAGCGCGATCAGGTCGGCCAGCCGGGGTGCTGCGAACTCCGCCCGGCCGGCAAAGGCGCGGTTGGCGGCGGCAGCATCGGCGAACTTGTTCCACGGACACACCGCCAGACAATCGTCGCAGCCATAGATGCGGTTGCCGATGCTCGCGCGGAACTCGACCGGGATCGGCCCGGCATGTTCGATCGTCAGGTACGAGATGCAGCGCCGCGCATCCAACCGGTATGGCGCGGGAAACGCATCGGTCGGGCAGGCCCGCTGGCACGCATCGCACGATCCGCACCGGTCGCGCGCCGCGACATCGGGCGTCAGGTCGAGCGTGGTATAGATCGCGCCGAGGAACAGCCAGCTGCCATGATCGCGGCTGACCAGATTGGTGTGCTTGCCCTGCCACCCCAGCCCCGCCGCTTCGGACAGCGGCTTTTCCATCACCGGCGCGGTATCGACGAAGACCTTCAGGTCGCAGCCCGATTCCTGCGCCAGCCAGCGGCCGAGCGCCTTCAGCGCCTTTTTGACCACGTCATGATAATCGCTGCCCTGCGCATAGACCGAGATGCGCCCCCGATCCCCGACCTCGGCAAGCGCCAGCGGATCGACGGCGGGGGCATAGCTCATACCCAGCGCGATCACCGACCGCACCTCGCTCCACAACGCGGCGGGCGATCCGCGCTGCTCGCTGCGCTCCTCCATCCAGATCATCGACCCGTGCCGCCCTTCGTCCAGCCACTCCCGCAGCCGCTCGGCGGTGCGCGGCGCGGCATCGGCACGGGCGATGCCGCACGCGACGAAACCGCATTCGGCCGCTTTGGCACGAATACGCGCGACGATATCGCTCGGCTGGCCCTTGTCTCCGGTCACTTCCCCCCGCTACCCTCTATCCGACGCGCGCTAAAGGGCGACGTTCAGGGGGATCTCGTTTGCCGGACGGAAATTGGGCGCTGAGCGCGGACGGACTGGTCAAACGCTTCGGCGATCGGCGGGTCGTCGACGGCATCGATCTGCACGTGCCGTACGGCGCGGTCTACGGCGTGCTCGGCCCCAATGGCGCGGGCAAGACCACGACGCTGCGGATGCTGCTCGGCATTATCGAACCCGATGAAGGACATCGCACCCTGCTGGGTCGGGCCGTACCGCGCGATGCCTCCGATCAGGTCGGCTATCTGCCCGAGGAACGCGGCCTCTATCCCGGCATGAAGGCGCGCGAGGCGATCGCGTTCATGGGCGCGTTGCGCGGACTCGACTGGTCGGTCGGGCGCAAGCGCGCTGCGGTGATGCTCGAACAGGCGGGCCTCGGTCACGCGATCGACAGCAAGATCCGCAAGCTGTCCAAAGGCATGGCGCAATTCGTGCAGCTGTTGGGTTCGGTCGTCCATCAACCCGAATTCCTCGTCCTCGACGAACCCTTTTCCGGGCTCGATCCGGTCAATCAGGAACGGCTGGAGGCACTGATCCGCGCCGAGCGCGATCGCGGGGCGACGATCCTGTTCTCGACCCATGTCATGGCGCATGCCGAACGGCTATGCGACCGGCTGTGCATCATCGCCGGCGGCAAGCGCCGGTTCGAAGGGACGGTCGACGACGCCCGTGCGATGTTGCCGATGAAGGCGCATTATGTGCCGCATCGCCCCGCCCCCGGCATCGCCGCGCTGTTACCGGACGATGCACACGAAGAACGCGGCGGGTGGCGCTTCACCCTGCCGGCAGAAGGGATCGAGGGGATATTGGTGCGGCTGATCGACGCGGGCTACGGCATAGCGGGGCTGTCGATCGAACGACCGGGGCTGCACGACGCCTTCGTCCGGATCGTCGGCGAAGCCGATGCGGAGCGGGCAGCATGAGCCGGCTGATCCGTCAGACGCTGACCATCGCCCGCCGCGACTTCATCGCCACGGTGATGACGCCGATGTTCCTCGTCTTCCTGCTCGCCCCGCTGCTGTTCGGCAGTTTCGGCGCGATCGGCGGGATCGGCGCGGCGACGGTGGGCAAGAGCGCGGAGGACAAGGTCCGCATCTATGCCATCGCCACGCCCGCCGACGCCCGGCGACTGCGCGCCGCCGACGCGCTGATCCGCCCCGGCATCCCGCGCGAAAGCGGCCCGCCTGCGCTGGCGATCGTCGCGCCGGACGCCAACCCGGCGGCTCAGGCCCGCGCGCTGCTGTCCGATCCCGATGTCGACGTGCCGGCCGTATTGTACGGCCCGCTCGACCGGCCGCAGCTGATCCATGCCAGCCTGGTTTCGACGACCGCCCCCTATCTGGCGGGGCTGGCCGAACAGGCGGTGCGCGACCAACGCGCCAACCTCGGCGATGCGCGCTTGTCGACGCCGGTCTTCACTCGGATCGAGCGGGACAGCACGTCGCTCGGCGGCAAAAAAGCCGCCGGATTCTTCGCGGTCGTGACGCTGTTCGTCGTCACGCTGATGCTGGCGGGACAGGCGGTCGGCACCATGGCGGAGGAACGATCGAACAAGGTCATCGAGGTGCTGGCCGCCGCCGTCCCGCTCGAATCGGTGTTCCTCGGCAAGCTGCTCGGCATGTTCGGCGTGGCGGTGCTGTTCCTAGCCTTTTGGGCCGCTGTCGGCGCCAATATCGGCAGGTTGCTGCCCCCCCAACTGGTCGCCGGGTTGACCGACATCGCCCCCGCCATCGGTTTTCCGGGGTTCCTGCTGCTCTACATCCTGTATTTCGCCATGGCGTATATGCTGCTCGGCTCGGTATTCCTGACCGTCGGCGCGCAGGCATCGACCCCGCGCGAAATCCAGATGCTGACGCTGCCGATCACCATCTTTCAGATGGCGATGTTCGGCTTCGCCTTCGCCGCGATCAGCCGGCCGGGCAGCTGGATCGCGCTGGCCGCCGAAGTCTTCCCGTTCAGCAGCCCCTTCGCCATGGCCGCCCGCGCCGCGACCAGCGGCGAATGGTGGCCGCACGTCGCCGCACTGGCGTGGCAATTGCTGTGGGTGGCGATCACGATCGTGATCGGCGCGCGACTGTTCCGGCGCGGGGTGCTGCAATCGGCGGGACCGAAGTTCCGGTGGTTCCGACGGGGGTAGGGTGAGCCAATTGGGACGAGCACCATGCGCATGATACTGTTCTGCAGCGTCCTGACCGGGTTGGCCTATTATCTGCTGCTGTTGCTGCTCGACCGGTGGCAAATCACGATCGGCTCACGCGAAGCCAATGCGCTGCTCGCTGGATTATGCGGCTGGTTGGTGGTCTGGGGCGTTCCCCGCTTGCTACGTCGGCGAAGTTGATCCGTCATACCAACGATAACTCGAAAAGAAGGGCAGCTACGGCCCCTCCTCACCCCGGCTCTGACCGAGACGCCTGCGAACGTCGTGCACGTGGCCCCACGTACCCCCGCGCAGGCGGGGACTGTTTACACGAGGCGCGTTTTGGATTCTTCTGTGTTCCTTTGATTTGGGACGGGGAGGATAGGATGCGTTGTCCAGCGTGCGAGGGGACCGACCT
>NZ_LMJZ01000008.1:0-94774 GCF_001421155.1 Sphingomonas sp. Leaf5
CGCAGACGCATCTGATCGAATCGTCCAACGCCTCGTTCCGCGACATGCTGGCCCGCTTCAACCGCCGAACCAAACGCGCTTCCAAGACCCAACAGATGCTCGAGATCACCCTCGACATCTTCCTCGCCAGAAAACGTCTACAGAGTCCGACGTGAACACTCCCCGCGCAGGCGGGGGTCCAGGGCGACACAAGCAGACCGCGGTTCTGTGCGGCTCTGGGCCCCCGCCTGCGCGGGGGTACTTACACCCCGTAGCGGCGAACCGCCATTTGCCTCCGCAGCCCCCGCCCGGTACGACCGCGCCCATGCCATCGTTCCGTGATACCGCCTACGCCGCCTTCCTGTTCGACATGGACGGGACGCTGCTCGATTCCTCCGCAGCGGTCGAACGCGTCTGGCGGCGCTGGTGCGATCGGCATGGCATCGATGCCGAGGCGCTGATCGCGGTGTGTCACGGGGTCCGGGGCGAGGATACGGTGCGGCGCTTCGCCACGCCGGGCATGGATGTCGATGCCGAAGCCGCATGGCTGAACGCCGCCGAACTCGAAGACGTCGACGGCGTCGTGCCGATCGCGGGCATCCACGACCTGATCGCCGGCCTTGCCCCCGATGACTGGGCGATCGTCACCTCCGCGCCGCGCAACCTTGCCGAAATACGCCTGGCGGCGATCGGGCTGCCGGTGCCGGCGGTGTTCGTCACCGCCGAGGACGTGACGAAGGGCAAACCCGATCCGCAGGGCTTCCGCCTTGCCGCCGACCGGCTGGGCGTCCCGATCGGCGAGTGTCTGGTGTTCGAGGATTCGCCGGCCGGCGTGGCGGCGGGCAACGCGGCGGGGGCGGCGGTCGCGATCGTCGGACCGCGCGTTCCGGCCGAGGAGGGACGCTATGCCATTGCCGACTATCGCTGATGGGACGATCGGCCGCCGGACGCTGCTGGCGGCGATGGGGGCCGCTGCGGCGCTGCCGCGTGCGGCGCTGGCGGCCAATCCGCCGATCCCGGGCTGGTATGCCGATCCCGAGATCCGCATCTTCGGAAACCGCTACTGGATCTATCCGACCTATTCCGCCGACAAGGGTCCGCCCGCGCCACAGAGTCGCTTCACCCCGTGGCAGGTGAAGGAGCGCAGCGCGCCGCATATCTGGTATCCGTTCCTGCGGCAGACGTTCCTCGACGCGTTTTCGTCACGCGATCTGGTGCACTGGACGCGGCATCCCCGCGTGCTCGACGTCGAGCAGGTCGGCTGGGCGGCCTATTCGATGTGGGCACCTTCGGCGATCGAGCATCGCGGGCGCTATTATCTGTTCTTCGGCGCGAACGACATCAAGAACGATGCCCAGACCGGCGGCATCGGCGTCGCCGTTTCGAACAAGCCGGAGGGGCCGTTTCGCGATGCGATCGGCAAACCGCTGATCGACAAGATCGTAAACGGCGCGCAGCCGATCGACCAGATGGCGTTCCGAGACGATGACGGGCAGGTCTATCTCTATTATGGCGGATGGAAGCACTGCAACGTCGTGCGGCTGTCCGATACGCTGACCGGAATCATGCCCTTTGCCGACGGCACGACGTTCAAGGCGATCACCCCCTCGCCCGACTATGTCGAGGGGCCGTTCATGGCGAAGCGGAACGGCGTCTATTATCTGATGTGGTCGGAGGGCGAGTGGACCGGGCCGGACTATCGCGTCGCCTATGCCACCGGGCCGAGCGCGGTCGGGCCGTTCAGCCCACGCGGCGTGGTCCTGCAACAGGATGCCCGCATCGCGCGCGGCGCGGGGCATCATTCGCTGCTGCGGCTTCCCGGCACCGACGACTGGTATATCGTCTATCACCGCCGCCCATTGAGCGAAACCGACGGCAATCACCGCGAGATCGCGATCGACCGGCTGACCTTCCGTCCCGATGGCAGCATCGCGCCGGTGGTGATTACCGACCAGGGTGTCGGGCCGAGGTTACTGACGAAGCGGTAGGCATATCCCCGCTCGCGCGGGGATATGGGTGGCGACCGCTTTACCCGTGCACGGCGACGATCGCCGACACCACCGTCTGGATCAGTTGCTGGCGCTCCTGCACCGGCCGGGCCGTATCGCCGATCATCACCGCCACGGCATAGGATTTGCCGTCGGGGGCGGTCAGGATGCCGACATCGTTGAAACCCGCCGTCCGCCCGCCCAGATCCTGTCCGGTCCCGGTCTTGTGTGCGACGCTCCACCCGGTGGGCAACGCCGCGCGAAGGCGGGCGCGGCCGGTGCGGGTATGGCTCATCGTGTCGAGCAGCCAGCTGGTCGATTGCGGCGTCAGCAACATGCCGTGGCGCAACCGTGCCAGCGCATCGGCGATCGCCCCTGCCCCCGCGCCATCGGGCGGATCGGCGACATAGGCCTGATAGGCGGCGCGGCGGACATTGGGGTCGAGCTGCGACCGCGCCTGCGCAAAGGCGTTGCCCTGCGAATATTCCTGTTTCCACGGCAGCCCGGCGGTCTTCGCCTGCAACAGCCGCTCGCCCGGCCCGAAGCGGATATTGCCGAGGCCGCGGCTGGCGATGAAGTCGCGCACCGCCACCGGCCCGCCGGCAAGGTTGAGCAGCTTGTCATTGGCGGTATTGTCGCTGAGCGTCAGCGCGCGACGCAGCAGATCGCCGACCGTCGTGCGGAACACGCCGTCCTTCATCAGATACGCGATCGGCTGATGAAACAGCGTCAGGTCGCTGCGGGTGATGGTGACCGGGGTGGTCAGCGCCAGCTTGCCCTCGTCGATCGCGCTCATGGTCGTCAGCGCGACCCACAGCTTGCTGACCGATTGCTGCGGCATGCGCTGATCCATCGCATGGCCGACGACCCAGCCCTCGTCGATGCTGCGCACCGCGATCCCGACCCGGCCCTGAAACCCGCCGCCCAGCGCATTGATCGTCGCGACCAGCGCCGGGGGCGCAGGGCGCGTCGGTGCGGGCAGCGGCACCGGAACCGCCGCTTTCGGCACGGCCGCCTGCGCGGCGGGCGGCAATGTCCGCGTCGCCAGACCCACGCCGCCGAGCGCCATCAGTCCCATTACCAACGCCGCCTGTTGCGGCCGGACTTTCTTCAGCATCTGCACGATCTTCTCACCCCGTCCTGCGCCGACCATGCTGCGAGGGCGATTAACATTACAAGACGTTGTTGCCGCCTTGCGACGAATCTCCCCGCACAGACGACGAATGGCGCAAACCCATGCCGTAGCGTCAGGGGACGAGGATCGTATCGACTGCCTCCGCCGCCGTTTCGGGGTAATCGAGCGTGTAGTGCAGCCCGCGGCTCTCCTTGCGGTGCAGCGCGGACCGGACGATCAGGTCCGCCGACTGGAGCAGGTTGCGCAACTCGATCAGGTCGGGGGTGACGCGGAAATGGCCGTAATAGTCGGCGACTTCCTCGTTCAGCATCGCGATGCGGTGGCGCGCGCGTTCCAGTCGCTTGGTCGACCGGACGATGCCGACATAATTCCACATGAACCGGCGGATTTCGGTCCAGTTCTGCTTGATGACGACCTCTTCGTCCGAATCGGTCACGCGGCTTTCGTCCCATGGCCGGATCGCGGGCGGCGGGGGCAATGCGTCCCAGCGCGCGGCGATGTCGCGTGCCGCCGCCTCGCCGAACACGAAGCATTCGAGCAGCGAGTTGGACGCGAGCCGGTTGGCACCATGCAGCCCCGATTGCGACACCTCGCCCACCGCATACAGGCCGGGCAGGTCGGTGCGCCCGTCGCGATCGATCACCACCCCGCCACAGGTATAATGCTGCGCCGGCACCACCGGAATCGGCTGGCGCGTCATGTCGATGCCGAGGCCGAGCAGCTTTTCGTGGATGTTGGGGAAATGGCCGCGCACGAAGTCGGGGTCCATGTGGCTGATGTCGAGATGGACGTAATCCAGCCCGAACCGCTTGATCTCGGCATCGATCGCCCGGGCGACGATGTCGCGCGGCGCGAGTTCGGCGCGCGGGTCGTAATAGGGCATGAAATTCTTGCCGGTGGTCGGGTTGATGAGCTTCCCGCCCTCGCCGCGCACCGCCTCGGTGATCAGGAAGTTCTTGACCTCCAGATTGTACAGGCAGGTCGGGTGGAACTGCATGAATTCCATGTTCGACACGCGGCATCCCGCGCGCCACGCCATGGCGATGCCGTCGCCGGTCGCGCCGCGCGGCGCGGTGCTGAACAGATAGGTCCGCCCCGCCCCGCCGGTCGCGAGGATCGTCGCGCGCGCGGTGTACAGCTCGACCCGGTCGGTGGTGCGGTTGAAGGCATAGACGCCCCACACATTGCCCGCCCCCGAATAACGCTGCTCATGGCGACTGGTGGCCAGATCGACCGCGACCATGTCGGGCAGCAGGGTGATGTTGGCATGCGCCCGCGCCGCCCGGATCAGCGCCTCCTGCACTGCCCAGCCGGTGGCGTCGTCGACATGGACGATGCGCCGGTGCGAATGGCCGCCCTCGCGCGTCAGGTGCAGCGCCTCGCCCTCCATATTGAACGGCACGCCCAGCGCCGCGAGCCGTTCGATGGCGGCGGGCGCACCCTCGACCACGAACTCGACCGCCGCACGGTCGTTGAGCCCGGCACCGGCGACCATCGTGTCCTCGACATGGTTTTCGAACGTATCGCCGGGTTCGAACACCGCCGCGATCCCGCCCTGCGCCCACGCGGTCGACCCTTCGTTCAGCGCGCCTTTCGCCAGCACGGTGACACGGAACCGCTCGGCCAGATGCAGCGCAGCGGTCAGGCCGGCGGCGCCCGATCCGATGATGAGGATGTCGGTCTGGGCAGGGTCGTGGGACAAGGGGCACTCCGATCGGCTTGGGAGGGCGACTATGCGGGTTCGGGGCGGTGTGACAAGGTTGGATGCGGTGGCGAGGGCGGTGCGCGGCGACCACGGCGTATCGGCGGCCTTCCGATCGCGGCCCGCCCGACAACTATCAGCAGTCCCGCAGCGGATAGCTACCGCTCGCCATGCTGCAAGTTGCACGTCAACGATGGTATTCGGGAACGAGCGGCTTCGGGCGTAGAATGCCTTCCACCAGGGCTCACGACCGAAATTGTGCCGCCTGTAACCGACTGATCGGGGGACAAATCAACCGGAGACGCGCGCTGCTGCCCATATTGCCGCCGCGTCCAGCGCCGGGTCGGTTCCCCGAATGATCGCATTCGCCGTCGAGCGGATGAAGACATCCGGTTCGATGCCCGCGTCAGGCTGCGGGGTCGTCGGGAAATAGCCGATCAGCGGCAGGTCGAATTCGATTCCGCTCGCCGGCAGCTTCGTAAAGAAGAAGCCGCCGCCATTGATCCCGCGTCGGTTGCCCCCGGTCGGTTCACCGAACAACCTGATCCGCCCACTGGCCCTTGCCGCATTGATGAAGCCGAACGTCGCCGAACTGTTCGCCGGGCCGATCAACGCCGCGACCGGAACGGTCAGGCGCTTCGCCGCCGGGCGGATGGGCAGCAGCTTTTCGCGTTCCGGCAGCCCGTACCAGCCATCGCCCAGATCGGCACCACCGACACCGAGGCGACGAAAACGATCGTCCCATGTCGAAACGTGGGGAGCCAACGCTGCGGGCACCTCCCGGAACCGAACTTTCGGCTCGAAGGTCCACCCTGCCAGATCGCGATCGATGAGACGGGCAAGGATCGGATCACCGCAGTCGTCACCGCCTTCGTTGCGGCGCAGGTCGATCACCAGACCGCGGGCGGTTGCCGCATCGTCGAGGCGATCGGACAGCCAGTTCCGCCAGTCCCATTTGGAGTTCCACATCGCCCAACCGGGCATGTCCAGTATGGCGACCCCGTCCGGTCGCACATGATAGGTCCAGCGCGCCGCATCGCTATCCTCGCGCACTCGGGTCATCGTCGCCTGCCGGGCGGCGAGACCGATTGCCGGTAGCGCGACGCGCAGTTCGCGCCGATCGGGCCGCACGATCGACAGACGATGCACGCCCCCTGCAGGCGGCATCAGCAGCCCTTGGAAGACGTCGAAATACTCGATGTCCTCGGCCCCCCGCACGCCCAGCAGCGAACGGCGCTTGCCGTCATTATGGCCGTCGGCACGGGTATGGGGCATCAGCGTATCCAGAACCTGCCCGGCGCTGCGTCCGTTGATCGCGGTGATGACAGTCCCCCGCGGCAACGCGCCCGTTCCACTATGGTCGGCGGTGACGACCATCGATCGCCCGATCCACTCGAAATCGAACGGCAACCGGGTCGGTCGATCGAACAGCGCCTTCACCGCGGGATCGGTCTGGTTGAAGAAATTGGGATAGCTGTGTCCGCAGCGGATGGTGGTCAGGAACCGGGACAGCGCGAGGAAACAGTGCTCGTGCGATCCCGCTCGTGCGCCGGCACCATAGTCCTGCTCGAAGACGGCGAGATGTCGGGTGACGTCGACCGGCGACAGATAGCGGTGCAGCCCCGGATGGATCGCCATCGCCGCCCGCAGTACCGCCAGGTCTTCGCGGACACCTCCGAAATCGGCGGCGGCGGCGGCCCGACCAGCATGGGAGATCAGCGGAAGTGCGGCAAGGGCCGCGAGAAGATGGCGTCGGTTCATGCCCCCGGGATGGCAGGCAATCCCGGCTCCGGTCGCCTCGTTTCCGGTAACGCACCATGGTTTTTCGCTTTTGCGACGTGAGTCCGATACTGGAAAGGCGTCATCCCGGTCGTCGCTCGAAACGCCCGGTTGAAGCTGGCCTTCGATGCGAAGCCGGCTTCGAGTGCGAGCGTCAGCACATCGCGATCGTCGCTCGCTTCCAAACGGTCCACGACCGCGCGACACCGCAATCCGTTGATGAACGTCGAGAAGTTCTGACCCAATCCCTCGTTCAATGCGCGGGACAGATAGGCGGTGTTGGTCCCCAGCAACCGGGCAAGCGTTGCCACGTCAATGTCGGGGTCGCCGGCCCACCCGGCCAGGCGGGTCTGCTCGGCCCACTCCGCCCCCTGTCGCGACCAGTCGCGTGCCGGTCCTTTGGCCGGTATTGCCGGAACGCATTCGAGCGTCGACAGATTCGGAAATGGCAAGCTGGCATGACGCCACCCCTCGATCGCGAGGAACAGTGCGGCGGAAGCGATCATCAGATACAACCACATCAACCCGGTATAGCCCAGCGGATCGAACCAGTCCCAGATCAGCACCGTCGCCCAGATGCTCCACAATATCGCGAAAGCGGCAATCGCGGCCGACAACCAGCGGGCGGCAAAGCGCGCATCGTCCCCGACGACATTGACAAGCACCGCCCGGTACCGACGCAGCAGCCGCACCGACGCTGCCATATGCACCGCGAAGCTGCCGATCAGGGCGATCGAGAGGATCGGCGTGACGACCGAAAAGGCAATGCCGGCCCAGCGATCCTTGAAAGGCATCGGCAGGCAGAAGCTGACCGCCTGAAACGCGAACTCGGCCAATCCGGGCACGAGCATCCCGCGCCACCGCGGCGGGAGGGTGTCCGTTACCAGCGCGTGGACGTAGAAGCGGAGCAGCGCGGGGACCAGCAGCGGAACCGCAACCGGCAGAAACGTCAGCCAGCGCCATCGGTCGTAAAAGCCTGCGAACCCGATGAGCCACGGGGTAAAGACGCCGACCAGGACGATGGTCAAGAAGGCAAGTGTCCGGTTCGCCAGTCGATTTCGCAAACTCGATGCAAGGGCCGCTGCCAATGGAAGCAACACGAGCGTTGCGGAAAGCAGCATGGCGCTGCGCCAACCAAAGACCAGGTCCATCCCCGACCGTTAGCACAGTAGGTGCACGGTCATAGCAAGCCTGCGCATAAGCGGTCGTTTTCGATCCAATCCCGATGCTCGCGCGGGCTTGGCGACGGTCCGGCAGCGACCGCCTGTTCACGCAGAATGCCGTGGCCGGTGCCGGGATGCTTCGGGCTTGTCAGGTTCCAGGGCCGATCGACCTTCGGCGACAACTACGGAATCTCGTCATTCCCGCCTGCGCGGGAATGACGAAAGGGGATCGAACGCCATGCCTGCGGCCGCAGACCTGACAGCGGCCCGCTGCGTAGCGGTCACCCGCAGGGATGACGCGGAACGGTCGTCGCGCCGATCCGATCACTCAGGCCAACGCCGGATAGCCCGCCGCACGCGCGGCAGCGTCCTGCGCCAGGACGCGGTTGCGCAGACCGACACTATTCGCGATCATGCCCGTAATCCCGAGCTTCTTGGGAGCGTCGGCTACCGCCCGTTCCAGTGCGACGCGCAGCAGGATAACGATCTCTGTCGGCGTTGCAGCGGCTGTAACGAATGCCGGGGTCGCCGATGAGGCGCTGCGGGCCAACACCCGCAATTGTCCGGTCAGTTCGGGTTCGAAGCGGGAAAGCGCGGCGAATGTCACTTCGTCGATCGCTGCGACATCCGCCTCGCCGGCCACGACCGCGATCGCGCTGGACCGGTGCGCGCCGGTCGTCAGGATCTTGCCGAAGAATCGCCCATGTTTTGCCAGCGGCGCCACCGCATCGCGCAACAACGCCATGCCGGTGTTCGACCCCGTATCGTTGATTGCCGCCCGTAGCCCGCACAGATCGGCCAAGTCGCGCGCCGGATCGTCACGCCGCACCACGATCAGGCTGCGATGTTCGCCGGCTATGTCGGTCCCGGCATAGGCAGGATGGCCGAGCAACTGCAGATCGCTGTGCTCCAATGCCCATGGCCGGGTGCAGATCATGCCAAGCAACAACCGGGGGTGGCCCCAGACCGCGGCAGTCGCCACGCTGCGGGTCAATGCCGCCGGCACGTGCGGGACGCCGGCTCCGCGCAAATGGTCGCGGATCGTCGTCCAGAACCGGTCGTTCGCCGCATGTTGTCCGGCATGATCGTACATACCCAGCCATGCGATCTCATCCATGCGGATGGTGCACCGTGTCATGCGCACGGAACGCGAACCGGCGGATCACATCGCGATAGCCCCGATCCCGCGGTTCGTTCCGTCCCTGCCGCTGCGTCTCGACAACCGGCAGGCGATACCACGGCGCGCCCGGATCAGCATGGTGCGCTGCGTGGAGATTATTGTTGAGAAACAGCAGCGCCAGCGGTCCGTGCGATATCACGGTCGCCGCGCGCGACGGCCCCGGCGCATCCGCCCGGTGCTCGGCATATCCACGCAATAACGACGCCGCCTGTCCCGGCAGCACGAAGCAGACCAGATAGGTGCCGATCGGCAACTCGACCGCGCGCAGCCAGGCCAGTACCAGTGCGACGCCCAGCAGATGCGGCCCCCATTCGCGCGCGAACGCCGCTGGCCGACGCCATGCCCGCGCTCCTTCGGTAATGAGGAACAGCGCGATACTGGCGACCGGTCCGAGGACCATCTGCCCGGCCAGCGTGGATCGCAACCGCGCGATCCGCAACGTCCACCCTGTCCCGCCCGCGACGTAGCGCGATTCGGGGTCATGTACCGGATGGGTCGGCGCGGCCGAGCGATGATGCGCGACATGCGTGCGGCGATACACACCATAGGGTAGCCACAGCGACAACGGCACTCCGCCGATCAGGTCGTTGACGTGGCGATGGCGCGTCGGATGACCGTGGATCGTCTCATGCTGCAACGATCCGTGCCATCCGAGAAACCAACCGCCCGCGAGCATCAGCAGCGGCACCGGCAACAGCCCGTGGACGGCCGTCACCGCCATCCATCCACCATAGATTGCCACCGCCAGTGCGACCGTCGGCCATTCGATCTTCGTCGTCCGATTCATATTCCCATCTTATCGATAGGATAAATGATGGCAAGTCCCGCTGCATTCCCTCCCCGGCTACCCGGTGGACGTTCGCGAGCGTTCGCGCCGAGCGTCCGGGTCGCAATATCTGCTTCCACGCGAACGAGCGCGGCCTGGCGTCGCGTCGCGCGCCAGCCGCCGGGACCAGACGGTACCGATGCACGTCTCGGAACGGTCGACGCTGGCGCGCAGGAGGTAATCTAATGTCTATCGTAGAGCGTACGATGCCGCTCGGCCCGTGCATTCGACGACCAAGGCTGCGCTGTGTTCGTACCGACCAATAACGATTGCCGGCTAGATCATCATCTTTTCGAACTGCGCAGTCAGTATCTCATCCATCGAAACACCGTTCCTCACGACGATACGCGCCGCGAGGTTCAGCGTTTCGATCAACCCTCTGTCCGGATACGCGACGAGGATCGCGGTTGCCTGGGCGTCGGCGAGCGCCGCGGTCCCGGCAACGACGCTGACGGACAAGACCCCGTTCGTCGCCGGGCGGCCCGTGCGCGGATCGAGGGAATGGTCGCCCCGGACATAGTTGCCCGACGTCGCGACGGCGCATTCGTGCAGCGCGAGGCGCAACGGCGGGTGTCCCGTGTCCAGCGGATCGTCGAGGTCGACCCACCACGGGTCGCCATCCGGGCGCATCCCCCGCCCGACGCATTCCCCGCCGATTTCGACCAGACAATGCCGTACCGCCCGTTCGGCCAGCAGGTCGGCGATCGCGTCGGCGGCATAGCCCTTCGCCACGCCCGACAGGTCGAGCGCCAACCCGCCGGGCTGACGAAGACGCCGCCCCGCCGGGTCGCGGCGCAGGCGGGCCCATCCCCCGGCGGACCGCGCCGCGGCAATGGCCGCGATACCGGGTTCGGGCTGCGGTCCGGGCGGACCGAACCCCCACAGATCGACCAGACGCCCGATCGCGGGATCGAACGCGCCGTCGCTGGCGTGGGCCACCCGCAGCGACAGGTCGACCACCGCCGCAAAATCCGGCGACAGGTCGGCCCAGCCACCGGGGGCGAGCGCATTGAACCGGCACAGTTCCGACGACGGTTCCCAGTGACTCATCTGGTCGACGAGGTCGCGCAACCGGGCATCGATCGCGGCGCGCAGCCCGTCCCGGTCGGCCCCCGCGGGCAGCGCGCACGCCACCGTCCAGCGCGTACCCATCGCCACGCCGGTCAAGGTCGCGACGATCGCACCGGGATCGTGATCGGCGAGGGCCGCCGCCGACGGTTCGGTCGGCAGCACGATACGCGGGGTCAGGCTCAGGGCGTCGTCACCTCCAGCGTGGTGACATAGCCCATCCGCCGTGCGGTCGCGCGTGCGACGCTGGGCTTCGCATCCTCGTGCGATGCGCTGAGCCAATACATTCCCGCCGCCGGCCAATCGATCGCCAGCACGCCGTCGGTGCCCGTCGTCAACTCGCGCGCACCCTCCGCATTGCGATAGCGTTTGCCGCCCGGCACCACCGTCACCTTCAGCCCCGGTGCCGGCCGTCCGTCGACCAGGAAGCGGAACCGCGCCTGCTCGCCTGCGACCAGTTCGTCGGGATGGGTGACGAAATCGATCTCCAGCCCCTTGCCCGTCGGTTTCAGCACCGTGCGGGTCGGCTCGCCGGCGGTCACGAAAATCTCGTTGCGGTTGCTGGTCTCGATCAGCTTCACATCGGTCGCATCGGCGGGAATGTCGGCGACGGTCAGCGGCGGCCGGCGCACGCCATCGGGTCCCGGCGGTCCGCCGCGGCCGCCGACGCGCTTCTCCTCGCCATTCACCTTGAAGCTGCCCATCAGGCCCGACATCTCGGTCCCGATCTTCCACGTACCGGGCTGGTCCAGCTTCACGTCGAACACCGACCGGTAGCGGCCGGTCGCGCCATTCTGCACTTGCCCCGCGCTGCCGTCGGGCTGCCACACCTTGACCCCGTCCAGCCGTCCCGGCTGATGATCGGCATAGAACAGGTCGTTCGAGGCAGCGAAATCGACGGTCACCCAGCTATCGGTGCCGGAGAATACCGTACCGGACGGCAGCATCCACAGCCGATGCGCCGACACGACGGTGGGGATGGAGAACAGGGCGGCAGCGGCAAGCAGGTGGCGCGCGAAACGGGGCATGGGCAAACTCCTTCGAAGGGTCAGCGGGCGGTGAGCGTCACGGCACCCAGTTCGTGCGATCCGCTCGCACGGGCGGCCTTGGCGGGCACGGTCAGCGGCACCTGCACCAGTTCGCGGCCGCCGGTTTCGCGCGCGGCTTCGACGTTCAGTACATAGCTGCCGGGGCGCAGGTCGGCGGGCAGCGGGATGGTGTGGGCACCGGGCGCGCGGGTCGCGCCGCTCACGCCGTCGGCGGGCAGTTTCAGGCTGCGGCCGCCCTTGCGCCACCATGCGCGCAGATCGGCGAGCCATTTCGTCCCCGGCTCCGCGCCCGATTTGCGGACGTCGTACCACAGCGCCAGCGTCCGCGCCGCGCCGCCGCCCGCCGGTTCGACCCACACGGCGACATAGGGCCGGTGATATTCGGCGACCGACAGGCGCGGGATGGTGACGGTGATCGTCCCCGCAGGCGGTGCCGGTGCGGCGGCGACGGTCGCGCCGCCCAGAACCGCCAGTGACAGGATACGCATCAGGATATCTCCCCCCGAAAATCAGTGGATCAGGAACATGGCAAGGATCACCGGCAGCGCCACCCCCGCCGCCACCAGCGGCCAGGTCGACGGCCGACGCCTGGCATGGAGTTGCAGCAGCAGCAGCCCGGTGATCGAGAACAGGACGCAGGCGACGGCGAACACGTCGATGAACCAGAACCACGCGGTCCCGGCATTGCGCCCCTTGTGCAGGTCGTTGAGGTAGCTGATCCAGCCGCGATCGGTGGTTTCGGCGCGGATCGCCCCGCTGGTCAGGTCGATACTGACCCACGCATCGCCACCGGGACGCGGCAGCGCGATATAGGCCTCGCCATCGGACCATTCGACCGGATGCGCAGCGACGTTCAGCGTCACCTGCCGTTCGATATCGGCGGCGACGCCCGGCGGAATGGTCGCCTTTGCCTCGGCCGCCCTGCCGAGCGGACGCAGCAGGCTGGCGGAGAGCCGTCCCTGTCGTTCGGCGACGACCGGTTCGGCGGAGATCGTCGCGGCATGGTTCAGCGTGATGCCGGTGATCGCGAACAGCAACATCGCCGCCAGCGAGATGCCGGCGCTGATCCAGTGCCACGCGATCAGTTGTTTCGCCCACCATGCGCGCCAGTTGCGCCGGCGTTTGGCGGCAACGCTCATGCGTCGGCCCAGCGGCGCAGCAAATTGTGATACAGCCCGGTCAACTGGACCACCACCGCATCGCCCTGCCCGCGTTCCCCGCCCAATGCCTGGACCGACTGGTCGAGGTCGAACAGCAGCCGTCGTTCGCCATCGTCGCGGACCATCGACTGCGCCCAGAAAAAGCAGGCGGTACGCACGCCGCGCGTGACCGGGGTTACGCGGTGCAGGCTGGAGGCGGGATAGAGCACCATATGCCCGGCCGGCAGCTTCACCGTCTGCGGACCGAACCGGTCCTCGATCACCAGTTCGCCACCGTCATAGCTGTCGGGGTCGTCGAGGAACAGCGTCGCCGACAGGTCGCTGCGGATACGGAAGTCGGTTCCGGACTTCATGCGGATGGCGTTGTCGACGTGCAGCCCGAACGCCTCGCCGCCCTCATACCGGTTGAACAGCGGCGGAAAGACCTTCAGCGGCAGCGCGGCGGCGAAGAACAGCGGCGACCGTCCGAGCGCATCGAGCACGATGCCGCCCGCCTCGCGTGCGGTCGCGCTGTCCTCGGGCAATTGTCGGTTGCGCTTGGCCAGTGCGGATTGCGGGCCGGAGGTGACGTTGCCGTCGACCCACGCGCCACCCGCCATCAGCGCGCGAACGCGGTGGAGGGTGGCTTCGTCCAGCACGTCTGGAATTGCGATCAGCATCCGCCCCGGCCCGTCCCCGTCAGAAGTTGTAGTAGAGGCTGAGCACCGCCTGCCGCCGGTCGCCGGGCATCGCCCAGCCGCCGGTGACCGCGCCGGTCGTACCGTTCACGTTGCTGCGGATACCGGTCAGATAGCGTTCGTCGGTGAAGTTCTGGACGTTCAGCTGCAAGGTCGCCCGCTCCGCGATCGTATAGGCGAGATAGGCCCGGTGGATCAGGTAATCGTCCGCGCGGAACTGCACGGGCTGGAACGCATTCGGCACGTTCAGCGCGATCGACCCCTGATAGGTCAGGCCATAGCCCAGTTCGAGGCCGAACGGCAGCTTGTAGGTGGTGAACAGCGACCCGGAATGTTCGGGTGTCTGCACCAGCGTCGCCCCCGCCTGCGGATCGCGGACACCGGCATTCAGGTCCCGGTCGGAAATCGACTGCCGCACCCTGCCATCGAGATAGGTGTAGTTGGCAAAGATCGTCCACGCCAGCAGGATCGATCCCGACAGCCCGACCGCGATACCATCGACACGCGCTTTGCCGTCGAGCACCTGCAACCCGGCGGGCAATGCCGGATCGTTCGACGGCACCCGGTAATTGGTGCGTTCGTTGCGGAACACGGCGGCGGTCACTTCCAGCTTGCGCCCGAACAGCGCGGCCTTCACCCCCGCCTCGATATTCTCGGCGGTTTCGGGGGCCACCGCGCACGGGTCGGCGGCACCGGCCGCGTTGGGCGTGGCCGACACCACGCCGCAACCCAGACGTACCGTCTGCGACGACGGCGTCTTCGACTTGCCGTATCCGGCATAGATGCTGACCGCCTCGACCGGATGGAACACCGCGCCACCGCGATAGGAGAATAACCGTTCGTTCGAACGCTGCACCGCCTGCTGCGCCAGCGTCAATTGCGTGCTGCCCGGCGGAACGATCGCCAGCGGCAGGTTGCGGAACCGGGCGTCCTGCACTTCCCAGCGGACGCCGCCGTTCAGTTCGAACCAGCGGTTCAGCTCCAGCGTGTCGAACGCATAGACGGCAAGGTTCTGCGTTTCCGCTCGCGCCTGCGCCGTGACCGTCAGGTTGACCGGCCCGGTCCAGCGCGTGTCGGGATTGGCGATGGACAGGTCGGGGGGCGTCACCGCGACACCGGCCGCGGTACGCAACAGGCTGCCACTGGTGATGTGATAGCTTTCGATTCCGCCCGACACGCCGATATTGGCGACGTTGCGCAAACCGCCCTTTTCGCCGGCCTCATGCCGCAGATCGACCTGATCGTAGAGCAGGTCGTTGACCTGGTCGCGCGACAGCCCGCGCGGTCCCGACGGCCGCCAGTTGCCCCGCGCGAGGCCGGTCGGACAGGCGATGCCGACGGTCGCCGCCGCATTCGCGCCGACCGGCTGCAACCCGGTGGTGGACAGGCAATAGGTGCCCTGCGGCGCGCTGGTGACGCTGTCCTGCGCGACCCGCTGCCACCGGGTCAGGTTGCGTACCGAAAGCTGGTCGTCGATCGCATGGCGGAACGTCGCGGTGAAGCGGTCGACCGTCTGGTCCTGCCGATCCAGATTGGCGATGCCGTAATAATCGGCGCGATCGACACCGGGCAGCACGCCGCCGCCGATCGGACTCTGGAAATACGGCACGCCATAGAGCGGCGTGTTGCGGTCTTCCTGATGGACATAGGCGAGCGTGAGGCTGGTCGGACCGCCGATGCCGATCGTCACCGACGGCGCGATGCCCCAGCGTTCGAATTTCTCGACGTCACGGCCGGGCACGCCGTTATGGTGATAGGCCCCGGTCAGCCGCACCGCGACCAGATCGGACACGCGCTTGTTCGCATCGATCGACGCGCGGTAATAATCGTCGGTACCGACCGATGCCTGCACGATCGACAGGTCCTGCACGCCCGGCACCTTCGATACCAGATTGATCGTGCCGCCGACCGATCCCGATCCGTTGAAGACGGTGTTCGCGCCGTTATAGACTTCGATCTGTTGCAGGTTGAACGGGTCGGTCCGGCTATATTGGGCGGAATCGCGTACGCCGTCGACGGTGATGTCGTTCGCGGCCGAATACCCGCGCAGGTTGATCGAATCGCCATAGCCGCCGCCACCTTCGCCGGCACCGAAGGTGATGCCGGGAATGGTCTGGAGCGCGTCGCGCAGCGTCTGCAGATTCTGCTTGCGGATCGTCTGGTCGTTCAGGACCGTGATCGTCTGGGGCGTGTCGCGCAACGCCGACGTCGCCTTCGGGCTTTCCACCTTCGCATCCGCAGCCTTCTGTCCATTCACGACGATCACGTCGCGATCGTCGACATGGTCCTGCGCCGTGATCGGTGCCGCCACCGGACGCACGTCCTTTTCCGCCGCCAGCGCCGGCGCGGTGGCGATGAACCCGACGCAGGTCATTGCGAGAAAGCTAGTCTTTTCGATCATGTCGTCCCCCTGTTGGACGACGCAGCTATTGCGAGTAAGTCGCAGAGTCAATGCTAATGAGAGCCATTCTTATGGCACGCTACCGGTGCGCCTTCGTGGCTCGCTGCCGACGACCCGCTCCCGGTCAACCCGCCAATTCCCTGCGAACGATGGCCGCCCCGGCCCCCAGCGCCTTCAGCTTGCCCTGTGCGACGCTGCGCGACAGCGGGGCCATCCCGCAATTGGTGGCGGGATACAGCTTGTCGGCATCGACGAAGCGCAACGCGTTGCGCAGCGTGTCGGCGACCTGTTCGGGCGTTTCGATCGTATCGGTCGCGACGTCGATCGCGCCGACCATCACCTTCTTGCCGCGGACCAGTTCGATCAGGTCCATCGGCACGCGCGAATTCTGGCACTCGAGCGAGATGATATCGATCGTCGACTTCTGGAGGTTGGGGAAGGTTTCCTCATACTGGCGCCATTCGGAGCCGAGCGTCTTCTTCCAGTCGGTATTCGCCTTGATGCCATAGCCGTAGCAGATGTGAACGGCGCTCTCGGCCGTCAGTCCTTCGGCCGCACGCTCCAGCGCGGCGATGCCCCAGTCATTGGCTTCGTCGAAGAAGACGTTGAACGCGGGTTCGTCGAACTGGACGATGTCGATGCCGGCCGCCGCCAGTTCGCGGGCTTCCTCGTTCAGGATGCAGGCGAATTCCCATGCCAGTTTCTCGCGGCTCCGATAGTGCGCGTCATACAGGGTATCGATCATCGTCATCGGTCCCGGCAGCGTCCATTTGATCGGCTGCTCGGTCTGCGCACGCAGGAAACGGGCGTCGTCGACGAAGACCGGTTTCGGTCGCGAGACGGCCCCGACGACCGTCGGCACGCTGGCGTCGTATCGGTTGCGGATGCGCACCGTCTCGCGCTTCTCAAAATCGACGCCGTCCAGATGCTCGATGAAGGTCGTGACGAAATGCTGGCGGGTCTGTTCGCCGTCACCCAGAATGTCGATCCCCGCCTGCCGCTGATCGTCGACCGCCAGGCGCAAGGCGTCCTGCTTGCCCGCGATCAGTTCGTCGCCCTCCAGTTTCCACGGCGACCACAGGGTCTCGGGCCGGGCGAGCCACGAAGGCTTGGGCAGGCTGCCCGCGGTGGTCGTCGGCAACAGGGTCGTCATGATGCAAAATCCTTCGTGTAGCGGGGGAGTTACAGGCCGCAGGTCGCGGACCAGCGCCGGAGCGCCGCGCCATGCGGCTTGATGACATGCTCCTCGGCGAACTTGCCCTGCCGGGCGGCGAGCCGGCTGCGCTCCTCGCGATCATAGACGATGCGGGTCAGCGAATAGTCCTGGTAGGTCAGGCTCGGCCGATATTGCGCGGCGGCGACCGAATTGGCGTTGTAGATCTCCGGGCGATAGATCTTCTGGAAGGTCTCCATCGTGGCGATGGTGCTGGCCAGTTCGAGGTTGGTGTAATCGCTGACCAGATCGCCGATATGATAGAAGGCCAAGGGCGCGACGCCGTGCGGCGGCATGAAATAGCGCACCGTCATGCCCATCTTCGCGAAATAGGCGTCGGTCGCCGAGGCGCGGTCGGTGCGATATTCCAGCCCGAGGATCGGATGCGTGTTGGCGGTCCGGTGATAGACTTCCTTGCTCGACACGCTCAGACAGATGACCGGGGCCTTGCGGAAACGGTCGCGATAGGCGCTGGAACCGACGAACTGCCTGAACAGATTGCCGTGCAGATCGCCGAACCCCTCGGGCGCGCCGCCGCCCCCGGCCCGGAGGTGATCGGGCAGGACGACGCTGAAGTCATAGTCGCGGACATAGGAGGAGAAGTTGTTGCCGACCATGCCGTCGGTCCGCTCGTCGCGGGTCCGGTCGACGACGACGGTGTGCAGGATCTCGATCAGCGGGAAGGGTTCGGCGTCCTCGCCGGTCCGGAGCGCGGCCGAAACGATGATCAGCTCCAGCGTATAGCGATCCCCGGTGGGATTGTCCCAATGCATCAGCGCGTTGAAGCGATGGTCGATCATCGCCAGCGTGTTGCGCAGATTATCCCGGCGGCTGTCCCCCCGCGCGAGATTGGCGAAGTTGGTGGTGATGCGCGTGTTGTCGGCCGGACGATATTCCTCGTCGAACGCGATGCTGCCGAGCGTGAACGTGAAGCCGCTATTCGTCATGACTCAACCCAGGCTTTGCGGGCGGGAGGTCTGGCGAAAGCGCGCAGGGTACGGACGGGCCGGAACGGCATCACGCCACGGACCGTCGCATCAAGCGCGATCCACCGGAGGAACCCCCGTCCGAGGAACGTTATGGCGTCGAAAGGCAGGTCTCCTGGCTCACGGGTCGCTGCGGTGGCTCCGGCCTTCCCAGGCTCCTTGCGGGAACCCAGTGACACGAAATGGAGCCGCCGCTCGCCGCTTACAGTTGCGGGGGCAGCGCCGGATTCTGCCCCGAAGGACACCACCGGCTTCCCGTCTTAGCCCCATCGCCACGCCTGGGATGGGGAACCTCGACGCGGGCGTTCAACACCATCGGGCCGAACCTGTCAATGACGATATAAAGATATCTTTATATCACGACTTCGCTCGCGGAGCGAAGACGGGTACGGCGACGGTCGGTGCTGCGGGCAATGCCGAAACATCCGATCGACAGGAGCGCGATTGCCCGCAACGGTGCAGCGTTCAACCGCGGGGTTGCCCGAGTTTCGACGTAAACGGGCAGCAGGTCATGGCGGACCGACACCCCATGCTGCTCCTGTATACCGGCCATTCGTTCGGGAACGCCGCCGTACCCGGCCGCATCACAAGCGTGTGCGCAGGGTGATGCCATAGGTTCGCGGGTCACCCAGCGTACCGGCAATTGCGCCGGTGTTGGCGGCGGCGCGTGACAGGAAATACGTCTCGTCGGTGACGTTGCGACCCCATAGCTGGATATCGAACAGCCCGTCCCCGGTGCGAAATCCGAAGCGCAGGTTCACCAGGTCATAGGCCGGGATCACCGAGTAGCGGCTGAGGCTGGCGGTGGTGTTGGTATTCGAGCGATAGCTGTAATCGCTGCCGAAATAGACCTCCCCGCCCCGCCCGGCCATATTGGCGATCGGTGCGCGGACCTCGCCGCCCGCCGATGCCGCCCATTCCGAAACGCCGGGCAATCGCTGCCCCGACAGGTCGCACAATGTCCGCCCGGTGATCTCGATCGGGCAGGGCGCATTGGCGTAGGAGATATAGCGCGCATCGTCATAGGTGCCCGATGCGTAGAGCGTCAGCCACCGCGTCGGCGTCGCGCGTACATCCCCTTCGAACCCGCGCGTGCGGACCTTGGCGGCGTTGGTGAAGAAGCTGACGCCGTTGCGTTCGATATCGATGATCGTCGTCTGATAGTCTTTCACATCGGTCCAGAAGGCGGCGGCATTGGCGGTCAGCCGCCCGCCGAACCACGTCGTCTTGACGCCTGCTTCGTAGCTGTCGATCGTCTCGGGCGCGATCACCGGATTGGCCGCGAACTGCCCGGTGGTGGTGATGTTGGCGAGGTTCAGCCCGCCGAACTTGTTGCCGCGTGCATAGGTGACATAGCCGAGTACCGGCTCGGCGACCTTCCACGACAGCGTCGCCTGTCCCGACAGCCGCCCTTCCTTGGTTTCCGCGTCATAGCGATTGGCGATGCCGTAGCGCGACCGGATCGTCTGTGCCGCCGCCTGCTGCGCCGCGGTCAGCCCGGCCAGCGACCGCCCGGTCGCGACCTGATCGAAATACCCGGTCTTGGTCTCATAGGTATAGCGCAGCCCGGTGGTCAGATCGACGCCCGGCACGACATGCCATGTCGTCTGCGCGAACGCGGCATAGCTGTCGGTCACCGGCCGCGACTGGCTGACGACATTATACTCGTTCAGCGCCGCCGCGCCGACCGCGGCATTGGTGGTCGGCGGCAGGAACCAGTCGGCGGCACGCGTCCCGTAGCGGTTGACCGCCTCCGCACGGATCGATTGATAGAGATAATAGAGGCCCGCGACATAATCGACCGGCCGGCCGCCGTTCGACGCGATGCGCAGTTCCTGGCTGACCTGTCGCTGCTCGTTGCTCTGGTGGAAATCGGCCCCGGCATCGATGCTGGTGCTGTCGCCGTCGTTATGCGGATACCAGTTCCACGCGCGATAGGCGGTGACCGAGGTCAGCGTCGCCGCACCCAGATCGAGATCGGCGGTCAGGTTGATGCCATGCTGGTTCATCGCATAGCGCGGATTGGCATCGACATCGGTGGTGCGCAGCTTCGGGTTGGCCGGCACCGGCGTGTAGCCCAGCCGCGCGGCACGGTCGTAATAGTTGTTCGCGAAGTTGGTGCCGTTGTCATAGCTGCGGATCGCGCCCAGCAGGATCGTGCCGGCGGTGAACGAACGCTGCCGCCCCCAATCGCCGATCAGCCGCAGCGTCAGCGCGTCGGTCGGTTTGTACAGCAGCTGTCCGCGCAGATTCAGGTCGTGGAAATCCTGTCCCAGCCGTCCGTCGAAGCGGTTCGGGGTAAAGCCGTCGCGATCGGTCTTCGACACGAACAGCCGCGCGGCAAGGCTGTCGGTGATCGGTCCCGAGACATAGGCATGCAACTGGCGGAACCCGACATTGCCGAGCGACACGTCGCCGCCCGCCTCGGGTTCGAACGTCGGGGCCTTGGTCGTGACGACCACCGCACCGGCCGAGGTATTCTTGCCGAACAGCGTCCCCTGCGGCCCGCGCAGCACCTCGATCCGCTCCAGATCGGCAAGGTCGAACACCGTTTGTCCGGGCCGCGCCAAATAGACGCCATCGACATAGACGCCGACCGCCGGCTCCAGCCCGTCATTATACACCGCGACATTGTTGCCGAGACCGCGGATGTTGATGCTGGTGTTGCGCGGGTTGGTATTGGTGACGACCAGGCTGGGGGTCAGCTGTTGCAGGTCGCGCAAATTATAGGTCCGCGTCGCCTCGATCTGCGCCGCCCCGAACGCGTTGATCGCGATCGGCACGTCCTGACTGCGTTCGGCGCGGCGGCGTGCGGTGACGACGATATCCTCGCCGCCTGCCGCTGCCTTGGGTGCCTCGGTGTCGACTTCGTCGGGCGTCGGCACCGGATCGGCGGCAAAAGCGGGGGTGGCGAACAGGGCGGCACCGGCGAACAGCGACAGGCGGCGGGCGCGGGCAGGCGAAATCGGCATCGATGGTCCTTCGTCGAATGGCGGCGGCACCCGCCGGACCGCCACTGGCTAGGATAGGGACGCCACCGAAACGAACGCACTTATTCCCATCGATTTGATAGATATTCTTTATTGTTGGATTTCGGGTTGGGGCTATGCCGGGCGTGTAACCTTCGCCACCTTCGGAGACCCCATGCCGGCCAAGCCCCTGATCGCCGCCGCCTTTCCCGCGCTGCTGTTCGCGCTCCCCGCCGCCGCCGCGCCCCAAACTCCGCCGGCCCCGGCCCCGGCCGCGCCTGCGGTCGCACCCAAAGACTCCCCCAATTTCCTCGTCATCGTCGCCGACGATCTGGGCTGGTCCGACATCGGCGCGTTCGGCGGGGAGATCGCGACCCCGAACCTCGACGCGCTGGCGTTGTCCGGGGTGCGCTTCACCGGCTTCCATACCGCACCGACCTGTTCGCCGACCCGATCGATGCTGATGAGCGGCGTCGACAATCATCAGGCGGGCCTCGGCACCATGGCCGAATTGTTGAGCGACGCGACCCGCGGCCGGCCCGGTTACGAAGGCTATCTGAACGACCGCGTCGCCTCGATCGCCGAACTGCTGCGCGCCGGCGGCTATACCACGCTGATGTCGGGGAAATGGCATCTCGGCCTGACCCCCGACCGCGAACCGGCGGCGCGCGGGTTCGACCATAGTTTCGCGCTGCTGCAGGGGCTGTCCAACCATTTCGGCGCGGACCAGAATGCGGCATGGAAGAAGGCCGAGCTCGCCCCCAGCTACCGCGATGACGGCAAGCCTTCCGCCCTGCCTGCCGGCAGATATTCGACCGACTATTTCGCCGACCGGTTGATCGGTTATCTCGATCAGGCGAAGCGCGCGGGCGACGACCGCCCGTTTTTCGCCTATCTTCCCTTCACCGCCCCGCACTGGCCGCTACAGGCACCGCCGGAAACGATCGCCAGGTATAAGGGCCGCTACGATGCCGGCTACGAAGCGTTGCGAGATGCCCGGCTCGCCCGGCAGAAGCAGCTGGGGCTGGTCCCGGCGGACGCCGTCGCCCACAGCACCGAACAGGTCCGCCCATGGGCCTCGCTGTCGCCGGACGAACGCGCGATCGAAGCGCGCAAGATGGAGGTCTATGCGGCGATGGTCGACCGGCTCGACCAGAATGTCGGGCGGATGATCGCGGCGTTGAAGGCGCAGGGTCGCTACGACGATACGATCATCCTGTTCCTGTCGGACAACGGGCCGGAGGGTAATGAGATCGACCGGCCCTCCCCCCGGTTCAAGGTCGCCGACCCGAAGGCACCCCCGGTCGATCCCGACGCGCCGACGCCCCCCGATCCGGCCCTTCGCATCGACAACCGCCTCGCCAATATCGGTGCGGCGACCAGCTATGTCGGCTATGGCGCGGGCTGGGCACAGGCCAATTCTACCCCCTCCTGGCTGGTCAAGGGCTATCCGACCGAGGGCGGCATTCGTGTCAGCGCCTTCGCTGCGGGCAAGGGGGTGGCGGGCGGCGGACGCATCGCCACCGCCAACCTCGACGTGCGCGACATCGCGCCGACCCTGCTCGACTATGCCGGACAGAAGCAGCCGGCGACCTATGCCGGACGCCCGATCGTGGCGCATCAGGGGCACAGCCTGCGCCCGGTCCTCGCCGCCACCGCTGCCGAGGTGCGCTCGACGGACGAAGCCGTCGGCTACGAACTCTTCTACCGCGGCGCCTTGCGCAGGGGCGACTGGAAGGTCGTGTACCTGCCCGCCGGGACCAACCGCTACACCCGCAAGGGGGTCAGCACCGGGCGCTGGCAGTTGTTCGATGTCGCGCGCGATCCGGGGGAGACGCGCGATCTCGCAACGGCCGAGCCGGCACGCCTCACCGAACTGGTCGCGGCCTATGACCGCTATGCCCGGGATAAAGGGGTCGTTCCGCTCCCCGACGCACCGGCACCGGCCGCCACGGGTGCCGCCACGGGTGCGAAACCATGAGGCGGACGGCGGTGCTGCTGCTCGCGGCGGCGGCACTGGTCTCGACCGGCGCGTACCGCCCGACGCCCGGCTGCGATGCGACGGACCGCTGCGTCCCGATCCCCGCCGGCACGGTACTGCTTGGCGAGGACGGTGCCGGTCGACCTGGCACCGCGACCTCCGTCGCCGCGTTTCGCATCGACGCGCATGAGGTGACCAACCGGCAGTTCGCCGCCTTCGTCGCCGCCACCGGGCATCGGACCCGTGCAGAACGCGACGGCGGGTCGGCCGTGTTCGTCGCTCCCACCGAACCGGTCCCGCTCGACAATGCCGCGCGCTGGTGGCGGTTCGTGAAGGGTGCGGACTGGCGCCATCCGCAGGGGCCGGGCAGCTCGATCGCAGGGCGGTGGCAGGACCCCGTCGTGCATGTCGATCGATCGGACGCCGCCGCTTACGCCACATGGGCCGGCGGCTTCCTGCCAAATGTCGAACAGTGGGAACGCGCCGCCCGCGGCGGGCAAGCGACGCCGCGCGACGCGATGGCGTGGGCGTTCGATCATGGCAAGGCACGGGCCAATGTGTGGGAAGGCGTCTTCCCGCTGATCGATACCGGCGCCGACGGCTATGCCGGTATCGCACCCGTTGCCCGGTTCGCAGCGAACGGCTTCGGCGTGTACGATATGGTCGGCAATGTCTGGGAATGGGTCGCGGGCGATGGCGCCGTCGGACAGGTCAAGGGCGGCAGTTTCCTGTGCGCCACCAACTATTGCGCGAACTTCCGTCCCGCCGCGTTCCAGGCGCAGGAACAGGACTTCCCGACATCGCATATCGGGTTCCGCGTCGCCTACAGCCCGAAATGACCCACCCGACCCCATTGTCGGCCGTTCGGCAGGCACCTTGGCAGTCCAGCGGCGGGCGTTAGTCCGCACGCCTACGCGGTAAAAAAGGGTGCACTATCGGGTGGGTTCGTGCATCGCATCGATATGAAGATCCGGATCCAGGCCAAGCTCGATTATCAGTTCGAGCACCCCACCGACATTCTGCTGCAGGTGGAGGCCGCGGCCATCCCGGAGCAGACGATCGAAGAAACGCATATCGACATTTCAGACAACCAGTATCTTGCCCGGGTGGATGCGCAGGACTCCATCGGGGAGCGCATATGGCTGCGAACGCAGGGTCATTTCACAGTCGATTATCGGGCAACCGTGTCAATTAACCGGCTATTGTCCGATTGCCGGACGCTGCGGATGGTCCCGCATCATCGCCTGCCCGGCGAAACCGTCCAGTACCTGATGCCATCGCGCTACTGCCCGTCCGATCAGTTCCAGAGCTTCGTCGATGCCGAGTTCGGCGGATTGGAGGGCGGTGCGAAGGTAATCGCCATTCGTGACTGGGTGAAGACCCACTTCAGCTACGTGCCGGGCGCGAGCACTGCGGAAACGACAGCGGCGGACACCTTCATACGTCGGCAAGGCGTGTGCCGCGACTACGCTCACGTCGTCATTACGCTGGTTCGCGCGGCTGGCATTCCAGCCCGGATCGCCAGTGTCTACGCTCTCGGCGTCGAGCCGCAGGACTTCCACGCCGTCGCCGAGGTCTTCATCGGCGGCGAATGGCATCTGGTCGATGCAACGGGCATGGCGCAGGAAGCAGCGATGGCCAAGATTGGCATTGGCCGCGACGCCGCCGATGTCGCCTTCCTCACCGCCTACGGGAAGGCGGTCATGAACGCGCAGCTGGTCGCAGTCGAAGCAGTATAGCTGATCAGGCAATCCGGTTTGACGGCTCCGCCCCAATAGTGGCCGTTGGCGGAAGCGTGCCGACCTCCCGCAAGCGGATATACCTTCACAATCGGCTGCCTGGGGTATGCGTGATGGTCAAGCCGTTCCACCGACGCGGTGTTCGATAGTATGCATCGGCGCTGTCGCGGTCGCGTCACATAGCTTGCATAGGAGCAACCGCGACGTTCGAGGGTGACGGGTGTGAGTTGGCTCCGCGACATTGATCGATGGTTCATGGCGGAGGTGCTGCCGTTCGGGCCGGCCTATCGTCGCAAGGCAACGCTGTTCTGCGGTGCCGGTGAAGCGGACGATCTGGTGCAGGAGGCCTATGCCCGCGTGCTGGCCACCGCCGATTACCGGTCGATCCAGAACCCGCGTGCCTTCGTCCTGACGATCGTCCAGAATCTGGCGATCGAACGGCTGCGTCGGGCGCAGGTCGTGTCGATCGATCATCTGGCGACGCTCGACACACTGGCGCTTGCCGATCCGGCCCCGGACGCCTTCGGCGTCGCGGCGGGCAAGGCGGATCTCGACCAACTGTTGCGGCTGATCGACACGCTGCCGCCGCAATGCGCGCGGGTGGTCCGTTTGCGAAAAATCGACGGACTGTCGCCGGGCGGGATAGCGGAAATGCTTTCCATCTCCGTCTCTACCGTGGAAAAGCATCTCGCCAAGGGATTGTCGCTGCTCACCACGGCGATGCGGACGGCGGGATCGGACGCGCAAGAGAACAGCCGGAGCGAATGGACGACCACGCAGCAGGTACGGAACTGACCGACGGGGCGGCGGCATGGCTGGTGGCGCTCGACGCGGGCACTGCCGATCGTGCCGCGTTCGAACGATGGCGGGATGCCGATGTCAGGCACGCCGTCGCCTTTGCCGAAGTCGCGGCGACATGGCGCACGCTGGACGGGGTGCGCGCGTTGCGACCGTTGCAGCAGCCGGCGCAGCCGATGCCTGCCCCACGCCGCGCGTCGCGTCGGATGGTCCTGCGCGGGGCGATCGGCACCGGTATCGCAGTGGCGACGGGCGGCGGCTTCGCCTACAGCGCCTATGCCCGCGACCGGGCGGAAACCGGGGTCGGCGAACGACGGATGATCCGCATCGACGACGGATTGACGGTCGATCTCAATACCGACAGCATCCTGTACTGGCGGACCGGCGGCGATCGTCCGACCTTGTGGCTCGATCGGGGCGAGGCGGCGATCGACTGTCGCAATGGCGCGACACCGATCGACCTGCGCACCCCGTCCGGGCACCTGACACTGGGCGGCGGGTCGTTCAACGCGCGACTGGGCGCATCGGAATGTGCCCTGACCGTGCTCGACGGCAGCGCGGCCGCCGGCGACCGTACCGCACACGGCGGCGAACGGCTGTCGCTCACCGCCGATACGGCACGGATCGAACCGGACGACGATGCCGCGATCGAGCGTATGCGCGGTTGGCGGCAGGGGGTACTGGTGCTGGAAGGCGACCGGCTCGACCATGCGCTCGCCGAATATAACCGCTATCTGCGGCACAAGATCGCGATCGGCGAACCGAAGCTGGCCGGTCTGCGCCTCGGTGGCCGCTTTTCGACCAGCGACGTCGGCGAGTTCCTGTCGGCGATGCACGCGAGCTTCGGCATCGTCGCGCGACGCGATGCCGATGGTACGATCCTGCTGGTCACCGCATAAATAAATTTCGGGATCGAATGGCGGTTCCGTACCGCTGATCCGTCCTTCCATCCGAACGACAGAGTGTTCGGGGGATTTCATGTTTCGGTATCTGAACGGCGTCGCGCTGCTGTGCGCGGCGGTGCCCGCTGCTGCCCAGGCGGCGGAGCGGACCTATCATTTCGACATCCAGGCGGGCGATGCCACCACCGCCTTCAACCGGTTTTCGCAACAGGCCGGGGTGCAGATCCTGTTTCCCTACGATGCGTTGGCCGGGCGGCAGGTGCGGGCGCTGCGCGGCACCTATACCCGCGATGCGGCGCTGCGGCGGCTGATGGCGGGGCAACCGCTCGAAATCCGGACGCAAAGCGCGACGATGATCGCCTTGCGCGCTGTCGCTCCGACCGCCAGGCCCCGCCCGACCATCGTCGGCGAGGCGACCGCGCCGGAACCGGAGACGCAGGAGATCATCGTGCTCGGACGCGGCCAGTCGCGCCAGAGCCAGACGCTGTCGCCGCGCGAACTCGCCAAGGAAGCGCCGGGCACCTCGCCGCTCCTGACGCTGTCCAAACTGTCCGGTGTCGATTTCGTCTCGTCCGATCCGCTGGGCGCATATGAATGGGCGCAGCAGATCACCATCCGCGGCTTCACGACCGATCAGATGGGCTACACGCTCGACGGCGTGCCGCTCGGCAACATGCAGTATCGCAACAACAACGGCCTTTCGATCGGTCGCGCGCTCATCACCGAGAATAATGGTCCGGTGACGCTGTCGCAGGGCAGCGGCGCGCTCGGCACCGCGTCGACGAGCAACATCGGCGGGACGATCGATTTCACCTCGCTGGCCCCGACCGACGATTTCGGCATCGACGTGGCCCAGACCTATGGCAGCGCCGATACGTGGCGCAGCTTCGTCCGTGCGAACAGCGGCATCCTGCCCGGTGGCGGGCGCGTGGCGCTGTCGTTCGCGCATCAGCATACCGGCAAGTGGAAGGGTGCGGGCAAGCAGCAGCAGGACCAGTTGAACGTCCACTATGTGCAGCCGATCGGCGACGCGGTCACGGCGACCACCTATCTGAACCTGCAAGACCGCCGCGAGGACGATTATGCCGACGTTTCGTTCGATCTGGTGAGCCGGTTGGGCTGGGACGTCGACAACGTCACCGACAATTTCGCGCTCGCCGAAACGCTGGCGCGTGCATTGCAGAACGGCACCGCGGTGCCTGCCCCCTACAAGAACGCCGACGACGTCTATTACAATGGCGGCGGGGTCCGGCGCGACATGCTGGCGTATGAAAAGCTCGCCTATCGCCTGTCCGACACGTTGAGCGGCAGCACGACGGCCTATTGGCATCTCGACAAGGGCATCGGCACCTTCGCCAGCCCCTATGATCCCAGCCCCGCGGCGTTCGGCGGATCGCCGATGTCGGTATCGGCGGTGAAGTACGGCATCGACCGCAAGGGTGTCGTTTCACGCTTAGCCGCCGATCTCGGCGACCATCATGTCGAAGGCGGCATCTGGGTCGAGGACAACCGGTTCCACCAACAGGCCTATTATTACGGGCTGACGGCGGGTGTCGCGCCGAAACGGTTCCAGAAATTCTACCAGAACCCGTTCTTCACCCGCTGGAACTATCGCTTCACGACGAAGGTCATGCAGCTCCATCTAGGCGATACGTGGCAGGCGACCGACGCGCTGAAGCTAAGCGCAGGCGTCAAGGCGCTCATCACCAGCAACACGGCCGAAACGATCACGAGCCGTCAGCCGATCAACGGCACGATCCGCGCCACCAACTGGTTCCTGCCCACGCTCGGCGCGCTCTACCGGATCGACGGCAACCACGAGGTGTTCGCCGACTATACGCGCAACATGGCCGGCTTCGTCGCATCGGCCGCCAGCGGCCCATTTTCCACGACGCAGGCCGGGTTCAACTTCATCCGCGACGGACTGAAGCCCGAGACGACCAGCACGATCGAGGGCGGCTATCGCTATCACGACGCGGCGCTGCAACTGTCGCTGACCGGCTATCACGTCCGCTTCGCCAACCGGCTGCTCGCCTCGTCGATCAGTGCGACGGTGGTCGGCAACCAGAACGTGCTCCAGAACGTCGGCAGCGTGACGTCCCGCGGGGTCGAGGGTGCCGCCAACTGGCGGTTCGCGCCGGACTGGTCGCTCTATGGCAGCTGGGGCTACAATGTCGCGACCTATGACGACGACGTGATCGTCCCCGGCCGCGCAGCGGTGCTGATCGCGGGGAACCAGGTCGTCGCGTCGCCCCGCAACACCGGCAATCTCGAACTGGCCTATGACGATGGCCGGTTCTGGGGTCAGGCCGGCGGCCATTATCGCACCCGGCGCTTCTATACCTTCACCAACGACCGCCCCGTGCCGGGCGCGGCGACGGTCGACCTGTCGGCGGGCTATCGCCTGACGGGCACGAAGGCGCGGCCGGGGGCCGAACTGCTCGTCAACGTGGTGAACCTGTTCGACCATCGCTATTACGCCTCGCTCGGCACCAGCGGCTTCCGCAACAGTGACCCCGACGGCACCTACACCACCTTGCAGGTCGCCCCGCCGCGTCAGGCCTATGCGACGATCCGCGCCCATTTCTGACTGACCGGAACCACCGGCGGCGCGATCGGCAGGATCGCGTCGCCGGTGACGTTTACGAGGGAACCGCCATGCACCGCCGCCATCTGCTGTCCGGCGCGATCGCCGCGCCGCTTGCCCTGCCCGCCGCCCGCGCGATCGCCGGTTCGACGGACCCGGCGTTCCGCTTCGCCTTCGTCACCGATTGCCATATCCAGCCCGAACTGGAGGCGGCGCAAGGCTGCCGGCAATGCTTTCGCGAGGTCGCGCGCGGGCGCTACGACTTTGTCATCCAGGGTGGCGACCATGTCTATGATGCGCTGGAGGTCGATCGCACCCGCGCGAACCGCCTCATGGACCTGTATGTCGAAACCGAGCAGGTGATGGGGCACAAGGTCCATCACGTGATCGGCAATCACGACTGTTTCGGGGTATTCCCGACCAGCGGGGTCGCACCGTCCGCCCCCGACTACGGCAAGCAATATTACATCGAACGCTTCGGCCCGACCTATTACGCCTTCGACCACAAGGGCGTGCATTTCGTGGTGCTCGATTCGATCGGCCTCACTCCCGATCGCAGCTACGAAGGGCGGATCGACGCCGGCCAACTCGCGTGGCTGGCGAAGGATCTGGCGGCACAGCCCAGGGGGCGACGCATCATTGTTGCCACGCACATCCCGCTCGTCACCGCACTGTCGATCTACGAACCGGCGGAATGGACGCGCACGCCGCACAACTGGACCAACATCGTCAACGCACGTGAAGTGTTGCGCGTGTTTCAGCCGTACAACGTCATCGCCGTGTTGCAGGGGCACAGCCATGTCGCGGAGACGGTAACCCTGAACGGCATCCCGTTCATCACCGGCGGCGCGGTCAGCGGCAACTGGTGGCAGGGCAGTTTCCTTGGCACCGCCGAAGGGTATATGGACGTCGCGATCGATGGCGACCGGGTCATCGCGAGCTATCGGGGCTATGGGTTCCGTACCATCGAACGACGCGACGTTGTCATCTGACCCAGAAACTATCACACCGGACGACGCTCCTGCGTCCCGGCTTTTGCCATAGGCGCAGAGCATCGCAAGCGCCTTGTGCCGGCCATGCTCTTTCATCTTGAATAGATTGGTGCCTTGCAGGCCTGCCTAGGCCAGGAAGCCGGCACGCAAACCATGACCCGCGAACAGGGCGGGATCATAGTCCGCTACCGCGCGCGCCTCGACGGCCGGAGCGACGGTCTGTGGGCTGATGCCATGCGCGGTTAAACGTCCTTCTCGACTGGCATATCGATGGCACCTTCCATTCCATCCTACGGCCAACGGTAAAAATTCCCGACCGTCCCGGCAGCGCTTCAAGTGCGACCCGATCGGCTTCTTCCACAGGCACATTGCCGAGGTGCAGACCGCCGAGGGCAAACTCTGCCGGTTCGTCGGCGTCGACCGCACCAGCAAGTTCGCGGTCACTCCGCTGGCCGACAAGGCGGATCGACGAACAGCGTGGGAGTTCCTCGAACACCTGCCGAGAGCCGTGCCTTATCGCATCCACCCGATCCTGACAGACAATGACATCCAGTTCGCCGAACAACCTCGCGACCATAGCCCCTCGTCCATGATTTGATGGCCGGACCGGCATGCGACAGGATTGCCAGAACAACATATTAAGATTGCTGCGGTAAAAAAGATGAATGAGCGCGTTCTTCGACAGATATGCAAGGACAGTGAAGGCTTGGTCGCGCGACCAGCGAGCGCCTGTTAGTGGTGGAAGCCGTTCGCTCACCTATCTGCTTTGGGGACTTGTTGGGCTGGCGTTCCTGACCTGCATCGCGGCCATCGGCTTCCTCGTCAGTCGCGCCGATCATGACGCCAACGTGATTGCAGGAACGGCGGTCCTGGGCGCGCTCGACCGGGACCGATCCCGCGTCAGCAACGAGACGTACATCAACGCGTGTTGGGACGACGCGGCCGATCACGTCTATCACGCCATCGACGCACGCTGGGCGCAATCGCAATGGAGCGGCCCGATCGCGTATAGTTTCGTCATCGACGCATCCGGCCGTACACTGTTTTCGCATTTGCCCGATGGCAGCGCGCCGGCCCTGAGCACGATGATCGATGCACGGACACTTTCCGAATTGCTCGAGCGCGTGCCCGCGACCGAAAAGCTGGTTCGTGCGCGGCGTGACGCGACAACATTGGTAGCGCGCTTCGGCGGACAGCCAGCGTTGATCGGCTTTTCTCCGATCGTGTGGGAGAAGGGGGCCACCTCGCTGGACCGGCGGTCCTACCGGATCTTCGTGGATGTGCTGCCGCTGAGCCACGAGGTCTTGAGCGAATGGTCGAAAGGCTTCGGCTTTTCCGATCTGCGCTGGTCGACCACGGGCTTGAAAGCCGGAGATGAAGCGTCGATCGACGTAAAGGACTGGCGGGGCTTGCCGATGGGCATGATCACCTGGCAGCGACTGAGGCCGGCTGTCCTGGCGCTGCGGGCGATACTGCCCGTGATCCTTGGTTGCGCAATGCTCTTCCTGGTCATCGCGACGTTCGTCGTCCGTCGGGTGATCGCGCTGAACCGGCATCTCGCGGTCGAGACGCGGCTCGCCGACGAAGCGGCGCGCGACCAGCAGATTGCCCGCCAGGCCGCCGAGGTTGCGCTTTGCGAAGCGGAGGCGGCGCGCCACGCCAGCGAAGAACAGACGAAGCAACGGATCACCGGCGAGACGCGGCACCGCGCCGAAATGGCAGCGGCGTCGAACGTCGTCGCCGATCAGCTTCAGGCGACGGTCGCCCCGTTGATCGCCAACCTGCGCATGTCCGCCAACGATCTGGACGCCAGCGCCGATCATACGCTCGCGACGATCGTCGACCAGCAGCGGCAGGCGGAGACCGCGCATTCCGTTTCGATACAGGCAAGCGCGGCGACGTCTGCGCTGCTCGAAAGCCTGCGGTCGTTCGCCGAGAACGTCGATGTCGTCGCGGCAGAGGCCGGTCGCTCCGCCCGAACGACCATTCAGGCGGCGAGCCATTCGGCGGCAGCGCAGGCCGCCAACGAGACGTTGATGCGCAGCGTCGGTTCGATCGAACAATCCGCTACCCGGATCGCGGTATTGAGCAAGGCGACCAACCTGCTCGCGCTCAATGCGACGATCGAGGCGGCGCGGGCCGGCGAAATGGGACGCGGCTTCTCCGTCGTCGCGCAGGAGATGAAGAACTTCTCCCATCAAACGGCCGGCACGACGCACGAGATCGCGGACCGTATTCAGGACATCAGCACGGCAACGTTGTCCGCCGTCAAAATAAACGAGGCGCTGCGGAACGCGCTCGATCAGCTTGCATCGTCCGCGGTGCACACCGTCGAAACGGCAAGCCGGCAGCACAAGGCCAATGCAGAGATCGAAGGCATGATCGGCGCGATCCGAACCAGCACGGCAACGACGCGTGACATTTTCGGATCGCTGACGGAAACCTTCGACGAAACCGCGTCGGTCGCGCATCGCACCCGCACGATCGGCGCGGAAATGCGGATACGGACCGAAACGCTCCAACGCGAGTGCGATCGCGTGGTGGCGATGTTGCGTATCCCTCCCGATGGCCATGCCGACGAAGTGCCTCGGCTGGCGACGGGGTGATGCCGGGGTAGGGCCGGGGGCGTGTGGCGCCGCCCCCTGAGACGTACGTGGGATGCCGGTCGGGTGCGCCCACCCGCGAACGTGTCGACTTCGACCACTTCCCCATGATGGGCTCGATGGGCGATTCGTGCCGCCAAGGTCGATCCGGCGGGACTCCGGCTGAATTCACCCGGTCGTGCGGTGAGAAAGGCTGGATGATATCAACAAACCGACCGACCATCTGCAATCGTTTGTTGCAATCCATTGCAGGCTTCGCTACTTTTCCTTCATAAAGGCCTGCGGTCAGCGTGGGCAGGTCGGGAGAGGGTGAATGAAGAAGACGTCGTATCTGCTCGTCAGTGCTGCACTCAGTGCATTCCTGCCGGCTGCCGCGCTGGCGCAAACTGCCCCCGCGCCAACGAATGCGCCGGTCGAGGATGCTGCGACAGACCCTGCCAATGCCAATGACGATATCGTCGTAACCGGCACCTCGCGTCCCGAACGTCGCCTGACGACCAGCATCTCGATCAGTGCCCTCGACTCCGCGCAGATTGCGCAGACTGCGCCACTTGGTAGCGCCGATCTCGTGCGCAACGTCCCCGGCCTGCGTTCCGAGGCATCCGGTGGCGAAGGCAACGCCAATATTGCCGTTCGTGGTCTGCCCGTCGCCAGTGGCGGCGCGAAGTTCGTGCAGTTTCAGGAAGACGGCCTGCCCGTGCTCAACTTCGGCGATATCGCGTTCGCGACCGCCGATGCCTTTGTCCGTCCCGACAACAACGTGCAGCGCGTCGAGGTCGTTCGCGGCGGTTCCGCTTCGACGTTCACCAGCAACGCGCCGGGCGCGATCATCAACTTCATCAGCAAGACCGGCACCACCAGGGGTGGGAACATCGCGCTGACCAAGGGGATCGACTTCAACCGGACGCGGATCGACGCCGACTACGGTGCCCCGATCGGGGACGACTGGAGCTTCCACATCGGCGGCTTCTACCGCATCGGCGACGGCGTAAAAGACATCGGCTACAACGCCGAGAAGGGCGGCCAGATCAAGGCCAACGTCACCCGCAAGTTCGCGAACGGCTTTGTCCGCATCAATGGCAAGTTTCTGGACGACCGGTCGCCGGTGTACATTCCGGTTCCGATCCGTAACACAGGCAGCAACAGCGATCCGAAATTCAGTGCCTTTCCCGGCTTCGATCCCAAGAGCGATCCGCTCCAGTCGCCATATTTCCGTTCCGATCTGGCGGTCGGCCTGAACGGACGTCGGATTCGTACCGACGTCGCCGACGGATATCGGACCAAGGTGCGCGGCATCGGCGGCGAGGCATCGTTCGATCTGGGCGGCGGCTGGAACGTCGACGACAAATTGAACTACGCGAAGAATTCGGGTGGCTTTACCTCGCCCTATGCCGCGAACGTCAACACCGCGGCGTCGTTCGCGACGTCGATCGGCGGCGCTGGCGCGACGCTGCGCTACGCCAACGGCCCCAATGCCGGGCAGACGATCGCCAATCCAGGCGCGCTGAACGGCAACGGCCTTGCCTCGAACTCGCTGCTGTTCAATGTCACGCTCGACGATTTCACCAATGTCACCAATATCCTGACGCTGAGCAAGGATCTCGACGGCGGGAGCATCGGGTCGGGCTCGGTCACGCTCGGCTATTTCAAGTCGTATCAGGCCGTGAAGATGGACTGGCACTGGAACAGCTATCTGCAAGAGGTATCGGGCAACCGCCCTGCCCTTCTCGACGTCTACAATGCCGCTGGCCAGATCCAGACGCAGGGTGGCCTGATTGCTTACGGCGAGCCCGTATTCGGCAACTGCTGCGCACGCTACTATGACGTCGACTACAAGATCGACGCCCCCTACATCGCCGCGACGTGGAAGGCCGGCCGCCTGAACCTCGACGGCAGCGTCCGGTGGAACAGCTCGAAGGCCGACGGGATCTACGCCTCCAACAACGGCCTTACGACGCTCGACGTCGATCAGGACGGGTCGATACAGGTGCCCGAGCGGTCGGTTCCTGTGGTCAGCCTCGCCAATGCCAAGCCGGTCGATTACCGCAAGAACTACTTCACCTGGTCGGTCGGCGCGAATTACGAGTTGCAGACCGACCTGGCCTTGTTCGCCCGCGTCAGCCGGGGTGCGCGGTTCAACGCGGATCGCGTCCTGTTCGGCGGCGGCGTCCGCGACAATGGCAGCATCGCGGACGACGTCGCGGTCAATTTCGTCAACCAGCAGGAAGCTGGCGTGAAGTACCGGTCGGGCGGCTTCTTCGCCAACGTCACCGCCTTTCGCGCGACCACGGCGGAGTCGAACGAGATCATCATTCCGCAGCAGCGGACGATCAACAACAAATATCGCTCGTACGGCGTCGAACTGGAGGGGGGCCTGAACTACGGTATCTTCCAGCTTACCGGCGGGGCGACCTATACCCATGCACGCATCGTCGAAAGCGAGGTCACGCCGGCGCTGAATGGCAACACGCCCTATCGCCAGGCCGCTTTGATCTTCCAGGCATCGCCGCAGATCGCGATCGACGGGTTCAAGCTGGGCGCGAACTTCATCGGCACGACGTCGTCCTACGCCTCGGACGTCAATCAGCTGAAGATCCCGGGCTACGTTATGACCGGCGCGTTCGCCTCATACGCGATCACGCCTGCGCTGCAGGTGTCGGTGAACGCACAGAACCTCTTCAACGTCCTTGCGATTACCGAATTGGGTCTGTCGGGCGACACCCTTCCGACCAACGGTATCAACACCGCGCGCGCCTTCCCGGGACGCAACATCAGTGCGACGATCGGCCTGAAATTCTGATCGGTCGCACCGTGAAGACCGACGGTCCGCTTCCGGGCGGACCGTCGGACATAGTGGATGAGAAGGGAATAGGATGACTCTGCGCAACGTCTTCCGCGCGATCGCGATCGGGATCGGAGCCGCCACTCTGGTTGGAGCCAACCTTGCGCCGGTCACCGTGGCTGCACAGACGACGCGGCCACCCGTCGATACATCGACCGGTTCCGCTGTGTTGTCCGACGTTACGGGCAACTGGCTTGTCGTCCCACGTCGCACGCCGGACTCGGTCGCGATCGGCGGCATCCCGCGCTCGTTCAGACTGGCGAACGATCGAGGCACGGTGAAGGGGATGTTCCGCTTCAATGGCTGGGACTACCCCATTGCCAACTGGGTTTCGCGGCCCGATGGCTTCGCGTTCGACCTGACCGGCAAGCCGCCGTTTGTCCAGATGCGCGCGAAGCTGACCGCCGATGGCCGGTTCATGGACGTGTGGATCGGCAACGCGGTCGTCGGCGTCGCTCCGTTCCTGGCGCGCCGGGTGAGCGCTGCCGAACTCGCCGCGATCGAGCAGAATGCGCCTCGTCCCGACAATATGGTCAAGCTGCCGCTGCCGGCACCGCGGGATTTGCGGGTGCGCAACCTCGCGCCAGTGCCACCGATGGGCTGGAACAGCTGGAACGTGTTCCGCGAAGCGGTGGACGACCAGTCGGTTCGCGCAATGGCGGACGTGATGGTCAGCAGCGGACTGCGCGATGCCGGCTATCGCTATGTCACGATCGACGATGGCTGGCAGGGCAAGCGCGACGCGACGGGTGTGCTGCACGCCAATGCCAAATTTCCCGACATGAAGGGGCTGGTCGATTACGTTCACGCGCGCGGGCTGAAGATCGGCATCTACAGCTCGCCCGGCCCCGTCACTTGCACCGGCTATGTCGGCAGCCATGGGCATGAGGCACAGGACGCGAAGACCTTCGCCGAATGGGGGTTCGACCTGCTGAAATACGACTGGTGCAGCGCCGGCAACATCTACGACACCAAGGTCGAGATGCAGGCGCGCTACCAGATCATGGGCGCCGCGCTGCAGGCAACCGGGCGCGATATCGTCTACAGTCTGTGCCAATACGGGCTGTACGACGTCGGCCGGTGGGGCAATGCGGTCGGCGGCCACATGTGGCGCACCGGCGGCGACAGCATCGAGGGCGATCTGTGGCACGCGGTTGATTACCGCTTCGATCACAATGGCAGCGCGGAGCATGCCGGGCCGAGTGCGTGGAACGATGCCGACATGATGCTGGTCGGTATCGACGGGCTGACGACGGAGGAATATCGTACGCACTACACCTTGTGGACGATGGCCGCGTCTCCGATCATCCTCGGCAACGACCTGCGCACCATGACGCCGGCCGTACAGGCGATCATCGCCAATCCCGCCGTGATCGCGGTGGGACAGGACCGGCTTGGCAAACAGGGGCAACGCGTAGGCCAGGCGGGCACCACCGAGATCTGGGCCAAGCCATTGGCGGACGGTTCGAACGCGATCGCGCTGTTCAACCGTGGCGCAGCAGCGACGGTGATCACGGTCGACTGGCAGTCGATCGGCCTGCCTGCGCCGAAACACGTGCGCGATGTGTGGCGCGGCACCGATGTGCCGCCTGCGGCCGATTACACAGTTCAGGTCCCCGGTCACGGGGCTATCCTGTTGCGCGTGTCCTGAGCCGGTGACGCCGTTCGAGCGGCGGCTCGACCGCTTGGCGCAACGCTCCGCCGGCAGCTGGAGCGATTGGACGGCACGACGCATGACGTGGGAGCATAGTGGACCCGGATGGACGCGGTGATCCGGGCGGGTGCCTCGGCGCGACCCGAAGCGATGCCGTCGCGGGCGGGCGGCGGCCTTGCGGTCGCCGACGCTCTAAGCGTCCAGCCGGCGCTCGACACGATGGCGGATGTCGAGCCACTTGCCCAGCGGCGGCGCGCAACGGCCGGCCGGCTTCCTGACGCAATCCGCCTTCACCGGCCTCGCGCAGGCCTTGTCCTGTCTCGTGCCTCCGCTGCTGATGTGGTGGGGCCCCGACAAGGATGCGGTGGACGCCAACGGCATTCCCGACGTCACGCGCACCGCCTTCATCGTCGGCGCGATCCTGTCGCTGCCGACGATTTTGTGGTCGGTGCTGCGCGTTCCCGGACTGCCAGTTCGGGATCGCGATACCGCGCCAATGGTATGCGATGTTCGCCTATTGGCAGTTCATCGCCTTCGCGCTCGCCCGGTCGCTGCACGGCATCAGCGATGCGGGTAGCCAGGGCTTCCGCGACTCCTCGGACGGTGGAGCAGATCGGTGCCTTCTACGACCCGGTCGCCTTTGACGGGGCGCTGGCGATGGTGCCGGTGACCCGCCGCTATGGCGCGCGCAGCGTCCATGCGGCATGCCTCGCCGTGTCCGGCGCGGCAATGCTGGCGATTCCCGGCGTCGCCAGCAAGCAGTGGCTCTACCTGCCGATGATCGGCATCTGCTGGGCGAGCATGATCGGCAATGCATAGGTGATGCTCATCGACACGTCCCGCCGGCACCGTTCGGCATTTACATGGGGATATTCCACATGCTCATCGTCATCCCAATGATGATCGAAAGCCTGACCATCCCGCTTTTTTACCGCCCGCTGCTGGGCGGCGATGCGCGGGGCATGCTCTATGTCGCGGGCGTGTTGATGGTGATCGGAACGGCGGTGACCTTGCGGGTCGGCAACATGGCGAAGCGGAGCGTTGCGGCATGATGCGATGGATATTAGGTGCCGCGTTGGCGATCGCTGCCCCCGTGGCAGCGGCTCCGGCACAGGATGCGGCGCGCGATGCCGCCTTCATCGAGACCGAGGTCGTGCGGCTGTGGCCGGGGCGGGCACCCGGTGCGACGGCCGATACAACCGAACAGACGCCGACCATGACGATCTTCCGCCCGCAAAAGGGGCAGGCGAATGGTGCCGCGGTCGTCGTTGCTCCCGGCGGCGGCTATATCGAGCTAGCGGACAACATCGAGGGGCGCCAGGTCGCTGACTGGTTTGCCTCGCGCGGCGTCACGGCCTTCGTCCTGCGCTATCGTTACGGTCCAACGGCGCGCCTGCCGATGCCGTTGCTGGATGGCGCACGGGCGATCCGCTCGATCCGCGCCGATGCGGCCAAGTACGGCATCGACCCGGCCCGTGTCGGCATGATCGGATTCTCGGCCGGCGGCCATCTGAGCGCCATGACCGCTGCCACGGCCGATCGAGGACGAGCGACCGCGACCGATCCCGTCGAGCGGCAGAGCAGCCGGCCGGACTTCCTGATACTCGGCTATCCGTGGCTGGAGGCGACGGTGATCGATGCGCAGGGGCATTCCCCGTATTGCACTTTCGCCGGAAAGGGCTGCGATCCCAAGCTGTACGAACGCTTCCTGCCCGCGCGGGCAGTGACCGCTGCGATGCCGCCGACCTTCATCTATCATACCAGCAACGACGTCGTCGTGAAGGCGGATGGCATCCTGCGCTTTTACGACACCTTGCAGGCCATGGGCGTTGCCACCGAACTCCATGTCTTTGCGAAGGGCAGCCATGGCACCGGATTGGGCGGGTCCGATCCGGCGCTGGCACGGTGGCCAGAGTTGATGGAGCATTGGCTCCGCGCAAACGGCGTGTTCAGACGGTGACCATGTTACGTGACGGTCCCCTCCGGTCACCGCACACCCTGTAACGCCACCGTCAGCCGGCAGGGATCGGGCCGCTGGCGTCCGTCAACGCGCGACGACAGGAAATCCTGCGTTCCAGCGTCGTATAGCCCGGCCCCATGGGGAGCGGCGGTGTCGGTCCGCACGTTCATGCGCGAACATCCTCGTTGTGGTCCATGGCAGAACGGGATTGCGTCGGTCCGATCCATGCGCGGGTCTCGCGCAGCAGTTCGTTCGACAAAGCCGCGTCATCGATCGCACGCGACAATATGACAGCGCCCACCATCGCTGCCCAGCGCCCGATCGCCGCACGGCGCCGCTCCGCGCCATCGTCTCCCGGCAATGCTTCCGCCAGACGACCGATATGCGCGTCCAGCCCTTTGGCCATGGCACCGCGCGCCGGCGGTGTCTGATGTCGCATCAATCCGGCGAGGCTCGCCATCGGGCATCCCTGATCGGCATTTTCGCGATGCAATGGCGACAGATAGGTGTCGGTCCATGTATCGATATCGTCCATCCCGGATCCGTCACCTGCCAATGCGTCGGTGACCGTTGCCGTGATCAGCTCGTCCTTCGATGCAAAATGGCCATAGAAACCGCCATGTGTCTGCCCGGCGGCTTTCATGACGTCGGCGACCGTTACCGCCGCGAAGCCACGCTCGCGGAACAGCCGGCTTGCCTCCTGCAGGATGCGGCGACGGTTGGCGACCATCTGCTCGCGGCTGACCTTCATTGAAATAATCTCCATCGGGCGGTTGACGTTTCATGACGGCTATCACATTTAGCAATCATGATGCACGTCATCAATATAGCAACGCCTATGGAAAGGGCAATCCGATGACCGACCCTGCCGTTCTCATCACTGGTGCTTCCACTGCTATCGGTGTGACCAACGCCGATCGTCTCGCGCGCCGCGGGCACGGCCTTGTGCTGGTCACCCGCGACGAGGCCCGCCTCGATGGACCGGCGTTGCGACCGAACGATGACGCCGGCGTCGCGGTCGAGTTCCTGCCCGCCGATCTGACGCAGCCCGACCAGTTCGCCGTCGTTGAGCCGCGGTTGCACGATAACGACCGGATCGGCGCCCGCATCGACAATACGGGGGCGGGCTTTGGCGGCAGCTTTGTCGACCAGCCGACCGACGCGATCGATCGGCTCGCGGAGCACGCGGCATGAAGGCGTATGTGCTGGAACGGTACGGCAAGGGGCAGCAACTGAAGCGTTCCGACGTGACCGACCCCGTTGCCGCAGCCGGCGAGGTGCTGGTCGAAATCCATGCGACTGCGGTCAATCCACTCGACGGAAAGATCCGTGACGGCGCGTTCAAGCCGATCCTGCCATACAAGCCGCCCGTCATCCTCGGACATGATCTGGCGGGCATCGTGGTCGGCGTCGGTACAGGCGTAACCCGCTTCAAGGTCGGCGATGCCGTCTATGGTCGTCCGCGCGACCGACACATCGGCACCTTCGCCGAGCGGATCGCGGTCAACGCGGCCGATCTGGCACCGAAGCCCGCCAATGCAACGATGGCGGAGGCGGCGTCGCTGCCGCTCGTTGCGCTGACCGCGTGGCAGGTGCTCGTCGAGGAAGCCGGTCTGAAGCCGGGGCAGAAGGTGCTGATCCATGCCGGCTCGGGCGGGGTCGGCACGATCGCGATCCAGCTCGCCAAGTATCTCGGCGCGACCGTCGCGACGACGGCGAGCGCCACCAACGCAGATCTGGTCCGCAGCCTCGGTGCCGACGTCGTCATCGATTACAGGACGCAGGACTTCACGACCCTGCTGTCGGGATACGACGTTGTCCTCAACAATCTCGACCCCAAAACGCTCGAACGATCGCTGAAGGTGTTGAAGCCCGGCGGCAAGCTGATCTCGATCTCGGGACCGCCCGATCCCGCCTTTGCGAGAGCGCAGGGCCTCAATCCTCTGATCCGCCTCATCCTGCGCCTGATGAGTGCCGGCATTCGCCGCCGGGCGAGGCGCGCAGGCGTCGATTATGCCTTCCTGTTCATGCGGGCCGATGGCGATCAACTCGCCCGGATCGGCGCGCTGGTCGAGGACGGTGCGATCCGACCTGTGGTTGGCCGAACCTTCACTTTCGATGCGCTGAACGAAGCGATCGACTACGTCGATAGCGGCCGCGCGAAGGGCAAGGCGGTGGTAACGGTCCAATGACGGATACACGCGTCCCGCTCCTTCGAATCGCACAAGCGAGGGAACCGCAATGACCCGGGCGCGAGCGAGAACTCGTCGGATCTGACGCGCCGCATCCCCGGGGCCGAACTCGTCCTGTATCCCGACGCCGGGCATGGCGGCATCTTCCCGTATCACGCCGCCTTCGTGGCGAGGGCCATGGCATTTCTCGACGCCTGACCGACCGGGGTCGTCCGGAGCGTCTAACAGATAAGGAGACACCGATGAATTCGACATCCAGCAGGATCGCTCTCGTGACGGGTGCCTCTTCCGGCATCGGAAAGGCAAGTGCCGAGGCCCTGGCTCGCACGGGCTTCACGGTTTTCGGCACGAGCCGCAGGCCGAGTGGCGGGAGCCCTGAAGACGTCACGATGCTGGCGTGCGACGTGACCGACGATGCGTCCGTCGCAGCACTGGTGAAGACGATACTCGAACGCGCCGGCCGCATCGACGTGCTGGTCAACAACGCTGGTCTGGGCATGTTCGGGGGTGCCGAAGAATCTTCGGTGGCCCAGGTCCAGCAGCTGTTCGACGTCAACCTGTTCGGGGTGATGCGCATGACCAACGCCGTGTTGCCGTCGATGCGGCTGCAGCGAGCAGGACGTATCGTCAATATCAGCTCGGCCCTCGGTTTCGTTCCCGCACCATATTCAGCGCATTATGCGGCAAGCAAATACGCACTCGAAGGCTATTCGGAATCGCTTGACCACGAAGTCCGGGCGTTCAACGTGCGCGTGGCCTTGATCGAACCGGGCACCGTCCAGGGCTCGTTCGACCATAGCTCGCTCGAACCGGATGCAAAGCTGGCGGCATACGCGGCAGGCCGCGCTTGGGTGCATGACTTCTATACCAAGTCCAAGCTCACCGCCGACACTCCCGACGACGTAGCGGACGCCGTACGTCTGGCCGCCACGGTCGCACAGCCGCGCCAGCGTTACCCCGTCGGCAAGGTCGCGCGGCAAATCAGCCTGCTGCGTCGCCTCATGCCCGCGAGGCTGTTCGACAAGGCGTTGCGGCAGCAGTTCCGCATGCCGACCTGAGCCCGCGCCCCGGACGGCGCGCGGCGACAGCCCTACGACGGGCCATCAAGCAACGATGCGCGGGTATTGCTCAGCCCCCGGCGGTGCGATCATGCATCCCAAGATGCCTGCGCCGCGTCGCCGTCAATTTCCAGTGTTTGCAGCCAGATCGATCGCGTCTGCCATGACCTTGTAGCCGACGTCTTTTGGGGGAAGTTTATCACCGTCGCGGTACCGAGGATCGGCTTTGTCAGCGATCACGGCCGAAGCGGTCGAGCGCCTGCCGTACAGCCTCGCATCGCTCGCTTTCACCGGCAGTATCCTGTCAGGGCGGGATCGTCCGCGCGCTCGATGATCTGCTTGTCGGCCGCGATCAGGGCATCAGCCGTGACTGGATCGCCCCCCGTTGATCTAAGCTGCGGTCGATGTCGTTGATGCCCGGGTCGCGCTGCCAGCCGATCGGTCCAGCCCCGAAAGGCATTGATGGTGGAACCGGCACCTTCGGCGACAGAGGCACCCAAGGCAACGACGACGTTCGTAGACTGCGTTGGTGCTACGTCGACCTGGGTGAGGATGACCGGCGCACGGATGGAGACCGACAGTCGATCGAGCGCATCGACCGCCAGCGGGATAGGACCGCTTCTCAGCGGCGTCGCGTGGAAGGTGCTGCAGGACCGTCGCCTCTACTAATAAGCGCGCTGTCCCGCGACATTGCCGGCCGGCACGTAGCGGCACACGACATAGTCGTCGCGCACGTTGCTCGCCTCGGCACAGCCGAACCGCTGCGTCGTCCGCCACATGATCTGGGTGTAATGCCCGACATCGCCGAACTTGCCGGTGCGGGACACAGCGGGCAGCACGCCCGGCACATAGTCGCGCCGTTCGGCGACCCAATGTCCGACCATCTCGTCGTAGCGATAGGCACCGCGCGTGCCGGTCCACAGACTCTCGCCCTGTTCGGGAACGCCGCGCGGTTGCGCCGAATGTTCGAACCGACCGGTCTTTGCCAGCGTATCGGCATAGCGGGCGGCATCGCGCGCCAGTGCAGGGTCCCAGCCGAGCGGGGCCAGTCCCGCCGCCGCCCGCGCCGCCCGGTGGCCCGCGTCCATCGCCTGTCGCAACAGCGCCGGCCCGCGCGGTGCCGGCCCCTCGAACGCGCGCGGCTCGACGATGCGTTCGGGGCCTGCCTCGCCGCCCGACGAACAGCCGGTCAGCAGCAAAACCGGCGCCAGTATTTGTATCGATCGCATGACGCCCATATGGGACGGCGATGGTGCCCGACCAACCTCCGCTCACGCTGCCGCCGCTGGCGCTCTACGTCCATTGGCCGTTCTGCGTATCGAAATGCCCCTATTGCGACTTCAACAGCCATGTCCGCGATACGGTCGATCAGGCGGCGTGGTTGCAGGCGCTGCTCGCCGATCTGGCCCATGAGGTCGCCGCACTGCCCGACCGGCGGCTGGCGTCGATCTTCTTCGGGGGCGGCACGCCGTCGTTGATGCCGCCGGCGACGGTCGCGGCGATCATCGACGCCGCCTGCCGCGCGTGGCCGCCGACCGACGATATCGAGATCACGCTGGAGGCGAATCCGTCCTCGGTCGAGGCCGCCCGCTTCGCCGATATCGCCGCCGCCGGGGTCAATCGCGTGTCGCTGGGCGTGCAGGCGCTGCACGACGATGCCCTCGCCTTCCTCGAACGCGCGCATGGCGTCGAGGAGGCGCTGGCCGCGCTCGGCGTCGCGCAGCGCCATTTCGCGCGGGTCAGTTTCGACCTGATCTATGCCCGGCCCGGCCAGTCGCTGGCGGCATGGGAAGCCGAACTCGCCCGCGCGCTGTCGTTCGGGACCGAGCATCTGTCGCTGTACCAGCTGACCATCGAGCCGGGCACGCGCTTCGCGACGCTGGCGGCCAGGGGCGCGCTGACCCTGCCCGATCCCGACCGTGCCGCCGACCTGTTCGAAACCACACAGGCGATGACGTCGGTCGCCGGTCTGCCGCTGTACGAGGTGTCGAACCATGCCCGTGCGGGCGCGGAGAGCCGCCACAACCTGACCTATTGGCGCTATCGCGACTATGCCGGTATCGGTCCGGGCGCGCATGGCCGGCGTGGAGGCATGGCGACGGTCCGACGCAAGAAGCCCGAGAACTGGATCGCGGCGGTGACGCGCAACGGCCATGGCATCGAACGCGAGGATGCGCTGACCCCCGACGAACGCGTGACCGAGGCGCTGGTGATGGGCCTGCGGATGCGCGAGGGGATCGACCTTGCCCGCGTCGCGGCGCTGGGCGCACGACCGATCGACGCGGTAGTGCGCGCCCCCGCGGTGGCGCTGCTGGCGCGGCAGGGACTGGTGGCGCGCGAGGGCGACCGGCTGGCGCTGACCCCGGCGGGGTTTCCGGTGCTCGACGCGGTGCTGCGCGAGATCGCGGTATAGGCTTGCCCCGTTCCCGGCGACTGCGCACAACCGCGCATCACCAGTAAAAACGGGGCCGACCATGCCGACCATGCCGACCATCACCCGCCGCACCGCGATCGCCGGCCTCGCCGCCGCCACCGCATCGGCGACCCTGCCCGCCCGGCCGCGTGCCGGCGGCGTCCTGCGCGTCGCTTCGACATGGGACTTCGGTGCCGCCGCGAACGATGCCGCCGTTGCCCGGTTCAAGCGCGGCGGCACGTTGATCGACGCGCTCGAAGCCGGGGCGCAGGTGCCCGAAGCCGACCTGACCAACCATTCGGTGGGCAAGGGCGGCTATCCTGATCGCGACGGGCGCGTCACGCTGGACGCCGTCATCATGGACGACAAGGGCCATGTCGGCGCGGTGGCGGCGATGGAGGATATCGCCCATCCGATTTCGGTCGCGCGCGCGGTGATGGAGCGTACCCCGCACACCTTCCTGGTCGGCGACGGCGCACGGCAATTCGCGCTGGCCAACGGCTTCACCGCCGAAAAGCTGCTGACCCCCGAAGCCGAGGCCGAATGGCGCAAATGGCTGAAAACGTCGAAATATGCGCCGGCCGCCAATAGCGAGAACGCCCGTGCCCCGCTCGGCGGGTCGCTCGACCATGACACGATCGGCATGATCGCGCGCGCGCCCGACGGATCGCTGGCCGGTGCCTGCACGACGTCGGGCATGGCGTTCAAGCTGCACGGCCGGGTGGGTGACTCGCCGCAGGTCGGCAGCGGCCTGTTCGTCGAGGCCGGGGTAGGTGCCGCAACCGCCACCGGTCTGGGCGAGGAAGTGACTCGGATCGCCGGCACCGCCCGCGTCGTATCGTCGTTGCGCGCCGGCATGTCGCCGATGGCGGCCTGTCGCGAAGCGGTCGAGCATATCGCCCGGTTGCGCGGGTCGGCGCTCGACGGGGTGCAGGTCGGTTTCCTCGCGATGGACGCGCGTGGACAGGTCGGCGCCTTCGCGATCCTGCCGGGCTTCACCTATGCCGTCACCGGCGACGACGGACGCAGCACGGTGTCGAAGTCGGCGAGCCTGCGCAGCGCCTGACGCGAAAAGGCCCTGTCACCGCGATGGTGACAGGGCCAGTTCGTTACCCGAAAAGCAGGATCAGAAGTTAACGGTAGCGCCAATCGAAATCTGACGACCCAGCGAGTCGTAGCGCGCCGGGATCGTGTTGTTGCGCGCCAGCGATACGTCATAGGAGTTCGGCAGGATCGGCGGCACCTTGTCGAGCAGGTTGTTGGCAGCGAAGCGGAGCGTGAACTGCTTACCCACCGCGAACGTCGCCGCCAGATCGAAATAGCTGACCGGATCGAAGCGATAGAAGGTCTTGCGTGCGTCCTCCGGCGTACCGCCGACGGCGGAGTCGCCCGAGTTCTTTGCATGGGTCAGCGAGCCGACATAGCGCCAGTTGAACGAGATCGACGCGACCTTGTCCGGCGTGATGTAGGTGGTGCGCAAGCCATGGGTCCATTTCGGGATCAGCTGCCCGCAACCATTGCCGAAAAGCCCTGTGCAGTTGCGTTCGTCGCGGATCGGCGATTCCTGATTGCCAGCCAGCGTCGTCCACGATCCGTTAAAGATCCAGTCGAGCGTACCGAACCGGTCGATCGGCAGAACATACTGGCCCTGGAAGTCCCAACCATGCGCCTTGGTCTTGTACGTGTTGGTCGTACCCTGCTGGATATAGCCCGAGGTCGGATTGGTCGCCGGCGCGCTGTACAGAATACCGGTGGTCGGCGCGCGGACGATCTTGTCGCAGAAATACGAGTCGCCGCCTGACGTCAGACAGCCTTCCTGCCAATAGCTGTAATCCGCATAGCCGATCGAGTCATCGATATCGATTAGGAAGCGATCGACCGAAAAGGTCAGCCCCGGCAGGAAGCGCGGCTTGAGCACCACCCCGAACGTCTTGGTCCAAGCGGTTTCGGGATCGACGGTAAAGCCGCCGGTGAACACCGTGCACTGGTTGTTCGGGCAGTTCAGCGTCGGGCTGCCATACAGCGAATCCGCAAGGCCGGTGGCGCGACAGACGTCGATCGACGCACGCGGTGCTACGGTTTGCGTGATGGTGCGCGTGGGATCAGTGGGATCGGGTACCTGAATGGTTGTGCTGGCGCAGAAGTCGTTCTGCGAACCACCCTGCGTGCCGTACTGCCGCTGTGTCGCCTGCCGGATCTCGATCACGGTCGGCGCGCGCTGCGCCTTGTTGAACGCGCCGCGGAAGGTGACGTCCTGAATCGGAGCCCACAGCGCCTCGATCTTATACGTGCTGAACGTATCCGGATTGGTATCGTACTTCGACAGGCGATAGCCGGCATTGACCTGCAACAAATGGGTCCAGCGCTGTTTCTCGACCAGCGGCACCTGCACTTCGACGTTGGCTTCCTTCACGCTCTGGCGCAGCTGGAAATTCTCGCCGCCAATCTGCTCACGGTACACCTGGTTGGCGGTGCCGAGGAAACGGTCCTTGCGATATTCGGCACCGATGGCGAATGCCACGCCCTGGTCCGCCCATGGCGCAGTGATACCGTACTTGCCCAGATCACCCGACAGGTTGGCCACCACGTCGAACAACTGAGTGACGTTGCCGTACGTACCGTCGCGACCGCTGAACAGATAATCGTAGAGCGCCGTATTGTTGTTGTTCGCAGTGAAGGCATCGAACGGGACGCAGCCGTCGGCGGTACCCGTGGCGCACGTCGGCGTGCCACCCACGTTGACGACGTTCAGCGACCGGTTGATCTTCGCGAATTCCGGGAACGGACCATTGGTCACGTCCTGCTGACTGCGCACATAGACGCCGGCGACGTCATAGCTCCACGCTTCGGCGATGGTCCCGCGCACGCCACCGACAGCGCGAATGCCCTGATTCTCGTACAGATCGGCCGAATAGGGCAGCGCGTTAAAGCGATAGCGTACCTCGATCGGCAACAGCGTCGACGTACCCGCCGCCGTACCGCAGATCGCGGCCTGCTGTGCCGTCGACATCAGCGGGTTGTTGCAGTTCACGCTGAACGGGGTCGAACCATAGGCGGTGAAGCTGAACACCCGTGCCGGGAAACGATTGTACGACTTGTCCTTGAACCACAAGCCGTTACCATACAGCTCGACCGCGTCCGACAGCTTCAGCGATACGAACCCGCCGGCATTCAGGCGGTTGCTTTCGCGCTGGTACGAATACCCGTCGAACGGATTCGCCTGGATGCCCACGCCGAACGGAACGAACGTCCGGGTACCATCGGGGTTGTTGGCATAGACACGGTTCGCCTGCGTGCCGCCGCGCGGGCTAAGGTAACCGTACTGGGTGTAGGTCGAGGTCGAGCAGCTGAGCGGGCCATCGATCCCGGCCTCGACCAGCTGACATGCCGAGCTGGCGCGGGCATCGTAAGGGACCAGGTCAGCCTTGCGATAGTTGACGAAGCCCATGACGCTCAGCCGGTCGTCGAACAGTTTCGTGCCCGCCGACAGCGTCAAATCGACACGCGCGCCGTCGTTGGTCAGGCCACGCGGCACCGGGAACCCCGCCGCGCGGGCATAGGGACTGACCAGCGTGTCCTTATTCTCGTGATTGTAGAAATTGTAGTTCGCATTCAGATTGATGCCGTCCAGGTCCTTGCGCAGGATGAAGTTGACGACCCCGGCGACGGCATCCGAGCCGTAGACCGACGATGCACCGCCGGAAAGGACGTCGATGCGTTCGATCAGCGCCACTGGGATCATACCGGCGTCGACGCCGTTCTGCGTACCCAGCCGCAATCCGTCGACCAGCGTCAGCGTGCGTTCGAAGCCGAGGCTGCGCAACTTGATCCGCTGGCGACCGTCCGAATCCTGATAATTCTGCTGCGCATCCGGTGCGATCTGCGGCAAGCGGTTGAGAACGTCCTCGACATTGACGGCCGCCTGCAAGCGGATTTCTTCCGACGTAACCGACTGGATCGGCGCGGCCGACGTGGCATTGGGCCGACGGATACGCGTGCCGGTGACGACGATCGCATCGTCGTCGTTGTCGGTCGTCGCGGTGTTCGTATCGGGCAGTGCCTCTACGGGCACGACCTGCGCATGGGCAGTACCAGCCAGCATCGTCGCGAGACAGGATGTGGCAAGCAGCTTCGTGATAGATTTCATTGGTTCCCCCTTGTTGGCGCAGCGTCGCGTTTTTCGCTTGAGGAAGAGTCCGGCCCAGTCGGGTCGCACCGTCACCCGTCACATCTCACGGCCTGTTCACCTGTGCGACAGTTTTCCGCCAGCACGCACAAGGGTCAATATCGAATAAAACTAGATACCATATATGCGACACGTATTGCTAACAGCCGTGCTAATTCCGCAACACACCTTCGGACTATGACAGCAACAGATGCACCACCGTCGCGCTCGGCTGTGCCACCGCGCGGACGCCCGGCAACGTCGCGGGATCGATCGTCGCCGGTTGGGCCAGTTCGACGCGCATCCGGCCCGCCAGTGGTTCGGCGCGCAGGATCGCACCTGCCCCGCCCAACGCCTCGATCAGCGCCGCCGGAAGGGTCGGCTGCGTGACAGGCACTTCGGCTGGCGGGGCTGGGACCGGGGGGGCGGCCGGACCGTTGGCCCCGGCTTCGCGAATTTCTTCCGCTACCTGATCGGCGATCGGGCCGACCACGACCTGCACCGCGCGGGCCGAGGGGCGCAGCACGCCCATCGCGCCCAGTGCCTTCAGCGCCGCTTCGTCGACCAGCGCTTGGTCCGCAACGACCAGCCGTAGCCGGGTGGTGCATGCCCCGATGCTGACGAGGTTGCCGCTGCCGCCCAGCGCGGCAAGAAACGCCCGCCCGCGCGCGCCATCGCCGGTGGCCGGCGCGCCGGTCATCGTCGGCGCACTGGCATCGCGGCCCGGCGTCTTCAGGTCGAACCGCACGATGAAGAAGCGGAACACCCCGTAATACAGCGCGAAATAGACGGCACCCACCGGCAGCAGCATCAGCGGCCGGGTCGCCTTTCCATAATTAAGCACATAGTCGAACAGGCCGGCCGAGAAGCCGAAGCCGAGCTTCACCCCCAGCCAGTCCATCAGCGCCATCGACAGCCCGGTCAGCACCGCATGGATCGCGTACAGCACGGGTGCGAGGAACATGAACGAGAATTCGATCGGCTCGGTCACGCCGGTCAGGAAGCTGGTCAGCGCGAGGCTGAGCAACATGCCGCCCACCGCCTTGCGCCGGTCGGGCAGCGCCGATCGGTACATGGCAAGGCATGCGGCGGGCAGGCCGAACATCATCACCGGGAAATAGCCGGCCATGAACGCCCCCGCGGTCGGATCGCCGGCGAAGAAGCGACGCAGATCGCCGGTCGTCCCCCCGAAATCGCCGAGCACGAACCACGCGACGTTGTTGAGGATATGATGCAGCCCGGTGACCAGCAGCAGCCGGTTGAGCAGGCCGAACCCGAACAGGCCGAAGCTGCCCGACGCCACCAGTCCACGGCTGAGCAGATCGAGCGCGGCGGTGATGCCGCCGAAGCTCAGCCCGACCACGATGGCGATGCCGATGCCCACCACGCCGCTGACGATCGGCACGAACCGCCGCCCGCCGAAGAACGCCAGATATTCGGGCACCTTGATCGTCGCATAGCGATTATAGGCATGGCCGCCGATCAGCCCGGCAACGATCCCGATCGGCACGTCGAGCTTGGCAAAGGCCTTTGCCTTCCACGCCGCCGACAGCGTCGCTGCCACGCCCGCATCGAAGCCCTGCGTCACGTCGGCCGGTACGGTCAGGAACACCGGCCCGCCATTCTTGACGACCAGATAGCAGACCACGCCGGCAAGGCACGCCGCGCCGTTGCCGTCGCGGGCGATGCCGCAGGCCACGCCGATCGCGAACAGCAGGCCGAGACTGTTGAACAACGCATCGCCCGCCGCCGCCAGCAGGGCGATGTCGAGCAGGTCGGGCTGGCCCAGCCGCAGCAACAGCCCTGCCACCGGCAGGACCGCGATCGGCAGCATGAGCGCACGGCCGATCGGCTGCAGCGTTTCGACGATCGACTTCATACGCCCTGCTCCTGAAGAAATTCGCGAACCATGGTCCGCACCTCGGCCGGCGATGCCGCCGCCAGCGCGCGGACCGCCAGCAGGCGGCAGCGATGGGTATCGAGCCGCCGGACCAGCGCCTTCAATTCGGGGACGAATCGGGGCGACGCCGACAATTCGGTGATGCCCAGCCCGACCAGCAGCGGGATCGCCAGCCGATCCGATGCCAGCCCGCCGCACACCCCGACCCAGCGACGATACCGCGCCGCCCCGTCGGTCGTGTGCGCGATCAGTTGCAGCACGGCGGGGTGCAGCCCGTCGATGCCCGAGGCGACCGCCGGATTGCCGCGATCCATCGCCAGTGCATATTGGGTCAGGTCGTTGGTGCCGATCGACAGGAAATCGGCATGCGCCGCCAGCGTCGCGGCGGTGACCGCAGCGGCGGGGGTTTCGACCATAATGCCGACCTCGACCCGGTCGGTGATGCCCAGTTCGGCGCGCAGCCGGTCGACCACCGTGCGCACGGCGGCGATTTCGGCGACGCTCGCGACCATCGGGATCATGATCCGGCATTGCCCGACCGGCTGCACCGACAGGATGCCGCGCAACTGGGTTTCGAGAATATCGGGCATGGCCAGCGCGACGCGGATGCCGCGCAGGCCCAGCGCCGGATTTTCCTCCGGGGCGATCGGCAGATAGGGGGCGGGCTTGTCGCCACCGATATCGAGCAGCCGCACGATCAGCGGCCGTCCGTCGAGTTCGGCGGCGATCGCGCCGTAAAGCGCGGCCTGTTCGGTAGCATCAGGCGCGCTGTCGCGGTCGAGGAACAGGAATTCGGTGCGCAGCAGCCCCGACCCTTCCGCGCCATTGGCCATCGCCGCCTTCGCATCCTCGATCGACCCGAGATTGGCGAACGCCTCGATCCGGACGCCGTCGAGCGTGACACAGGCTTCGGTCGCCCGGGCCAGCGCGGCGTCGCGGTCGGCGGTGCGGCGATCGGCATGGGCGCGTGCCTCGGCCAGCGTCGCCGCATCGGGATCGACGTGCAGCACGCCGCCATCGGCGTCGAGGATCAGCGTCGCGCCATCTGCGACCGCCCCCAGCGGCGCGCCGATCGCGACCAGCGCGGGCAGCCCCATCGTCGCCGCAAGGATCGCGACGTGCGAGGTCGGCCCGCCACGTTCGACCGCAAGGCCGATGACGCTCGCCGGATCGATCGCCATCACCTGCGACGGCAGCAGATCGTCGGCGAGCAGGATGGTGCCGGTGGGGAAGGTCATCGCCTCCGCCTGCGTGCCGGTCAGTTCGCCCAGCACCTGCCGTTCGAGGTCGAGCAGATCGTCGGCACGCTCGGCCAGCCGCGCGTCGCCGAGATTGCGCAGCGTCGCCGCCTGCGCCCGCGTCGCCGCGCGCCAAGCATGGCCGGCATCGCGGCCCTCCCCGATGGCGGTATTGGCCGCCTCGCGCAGATCGGCATCGTCGAGAAACGCGATATGCGCGGCGCGGATCGCCGCCCCCTCACCCGTCGTCGTCGCCAGCGTCTCGCGCACCGCCGACAGTGCCGAATCAAGCCGTGCCGCCTCGATCGCCGCGCCCTGCCCGTCGACCGGCACCGCGATCTCGGCGACGCGCAGCCAGCGGGCGGTGCCGATCGTATAGCCCGGCGCCGCCAGCGTGCCCGCCAACTGCCCCTCGGGCAAGGTGACCGCCGGCGGCGGCGGTGGCGGGGCGACCACGGGACTGGGCGCGGCCTGTTTGGCGCGCTCCCCCATACCGCTTTCGATCAGCGTCACCAGCGCGGCGACGGCTTCCCGCGCGTCGGGGCCGCTCGCGATCACGTCGATCGTGTCGCCGAACCGCACGCCCAGCCCGAGCAGGCCGACCGCACCGGTGGTGCGGGCTTCGGCCCCGTCCTTGCCGAGCCAGCTGGTCGCGACGAAGCCACGCGCGACCTCACCGATCTTCGCCGCCGGCCGCGCGTGCAGACCGTGCGCCATCGCCACGCGCACCTGCTCCACGATCCGCTCGCCCTCGGCCGACGGCGTGGCGGGTGCCGTCGCCGCGATCGGCTCGACGGTCATCAGCAGCTGGCCGATCCCGACGACGCGGTCGGTTTCACGCCGGACGATGCGAAAGGCATCGGCATTGGTGACGATGAGCGGCGTCATCAGCGACGGTGCCGCCCGCACCAGCGCGTCGAGGTCGAAATCGATCAGCGGCTGACCACGCTCGACCCGGTCGCCGACCCCTACCCGCGCGGTGAAATCGCGGCCGCCCAGCTGCACCGTGTCGATCCCGACATGCATCAACAGCTCGACCCCGCCCTCCCCGCGCAGGGTGATGGCATGGCCGCCGGCATGGAGCGTGAGGACCTCGCCGTCGCACGGCGCGTGCAGCGTGCCGCCGGTCGGGTCGATCGCGACCCCGTCGCCCAGCATCCGCCCCGCGAACACCGCGTCGGGCACCTCGTCGAGCGCGTTTGCCCAGCCTTGCAGCGGTGCGGTCAGCAGGATGGCGGTCATGGTCGGCCCCTTCGTGCGCACGTCCGCCCCCCGGCGATCCGCGCGGATGCTGTTGTTCGTCCCGGCGAACCGGGGTCAGACGATGCGGTTGCCCGCAATCCACGTGCCGCGCACGGTCAGGTCCCGGTCGAGCCAGACGAAATCGGCGCTATGCCCGATATCGAGGCTGCCGATCCGGTGCGACAGGCGCAGGAACGCGGCCGGATTGGCCGATGCCATCGCCACCGCATCCTCGAACGCGACACCCAGTGCGTGGGTGTTGGCCACCGCCGTCGCCATGTCGAGATCGCATCCGGCCAGCGTGCCGTTGGCATCGACGCACACGCCGTTTTCGACATGGATCGGTTGCCCGTTGAGCACGAATTCCTTGGCTTTCGCACCGACCGTCGGCATCGCATCGGTCACCAGCATGAACCGGTCGATCGGCCGTGCCGCCAGCGCCACGCGGATCGCGGCGGGATGCAGATGCGCGCCGTCGACGATCAGCCCGGCATAGACCGACTTGTCCTCCAGCACCGCCCCGACCACGCCCGGATCGCGATGCTTGAGCGGCGACATCGCGTTGTAGAGATGCGTGACGCCGCGCGCGCCCGCGTCGATCGCGGTGCGCGCCTCTTCATAGGTCGCATCGCTATGGCCGATGCTGACGATCACCCCGGCCGCGACCAGCCGCTCGATGGCGGCGGGTTCGTTGCGTTCGGGGGCCAACGTCACCATCACCACGCCCTTGCGCGGCCGGGTGAGCAACTCGATCGCCGCATCGTCCAGTGCGCGGAAATGGTTCGCGTCGTGAATGCCCTTGCGTAGCGGGTTCAGGAACGGCCCTTCGACATGGATGCCGACCACCCCCGGCACGCCTTGCTCGATCGCGGCATCGACCGCGTCGAGGCCCGCGGCAACCACGTCCAGCCGGTCGCTGATGAGCGTCGGCAGGAAGGCGGTGGTGCCATAGGTCGCATGCGCCGCGCCGATCGCGGCGATGCCCGCGACGGTCGGGTGGTCGTTGAACAATACCCCGCCGCCGCCATTGACCTGCGTATCGACGAAACCCGGGACCAGCCAGCCGCCGTCGAGGTCGATCACCTGCGCATCGTCACCGGCGTGGAAATCGGTGATGACGCCGCCCTCGACACGGAACGCGCAGCTTTCCTGCTGGCACTGGTCGGCGAGCACGCGCCCGCCGCGGAAGACGAAGCTGCTCATCGCGTTTCAGTGACCTTGCGCAGATGCGGCGGCTGATCGGGGTTCAGGCCCCGGCGCAGCGACACCGTGTTGACCATGCGGTAGAAGCTCTGGATCATCAGGATCGGTTCGATCGCGGGATGGCTGCGGATCGTCGGCGGGTGGCTGTCGCCATCGGACGCATCGGCCAGATGCACCGCCGCGCCGCGCGACGCGAATTCCGCCGCCGCCGCGCGAACGTCGTCGCCGGCATCGTCCGACGTCGCGAAACCGAGCAGCGGGAAGCCGTCGTTGATGATCGCCATCGGCCCGTGGCGGACTTCGGCGCTGCTGAACGCCTCGGCATGGAGCGCCGAGGTTTCCTTCATCTTCAATGCCGCTTCCTGCGCCACGCCGAAGCTGTAGCCGCGCCCGATCACGAACAGGTTGCGCGCCTGTACCAGCGTGTCGGCAACCGCCGTCCAGTCGAGCCCGAACGCCGCCTCCAGCTGTGCGGGCAGCGCGTCCAGCGCCGCCAGCAGCGCGGCATCCTCGCTCCAGTGCGCGGCGATCGCGGCGAGGCCGGTCAGCGACGCAATGAACGATTTGGTCGCCGCGACCGACGTTTCCGGCCCGGCCGACAGCGGCAGCACGGTGTCGGCCAGCGCGGCGAGCGGCGAATCCTCGACATTGACCAGCGCGACGACTCGCGCGCCCGCCGCCTTGTAGCTTTCGACCGTGCGCAGCAGGTCGGGGCTGCGGCCCGATTGCGACACCGCGATCACCAGCGCGTTCATCCGCTCCATCCGCGTCGCATAGACCGACGCGACCGACGGCGCGGCGCTGGCAACGGGCACGCCGCACAGCGTCTCGACCAGATATTTGCCATAGGTCGCGGCATGATCCGACGACCCGCGCGCGCAGGTGACGACCAGCGCCGGCGGATCGGCGCGCAGCGATGCGCCAAGATCGGCCAGCGCCTGCGCATTGCGCGACAGGAAACGGGCGGCGGACGCACCGCCCTCCCCCGCTTCGCGGTGCATGGCGGTATGCTCGGCAACGACCGGCTTCGGCCCGGTTTCGACGGTGGACGTCATGAACCCCCTCTTGGTGCCGGCCCGCGCCGGATCAGCTTGCGTTGAGTTCGGCGACGACGTCGTACGCGTCGCCACGATAATAGGATTGGGTGAATTCGACCGTGTCGCCATCGGCGAGGAACCCGCGCCGTTCGATGAACAGCCCGGCATGACCGGTCTCAACCCCCAGCCGCCGCGCCTGTTCGGCGGGAAACGCCATTGCGCGCAACCGCTGCAACGCACGCACCGGCCGCGATCCCGCCGCCTCCAGCGCCGCATAGAGCGAGTCGCCGACCGCATCGACGCCCGGCAGGCAATTGCCCGCGATCGTCGCATATTCGACCGCCATCGGCACGTCGTCGGCGTAGCGCATCCGCTGAAACCGATAGACCGGCGCGCCCGGCGACAGGCCCAGCGACATCGATTCCTCGGGCGTGACCAGCCCGGTCGATTTCGACACCCACGCGCTGCTCGGCACCCGGCCACGCGCGACCATATCCTCCGAAAAGGACGACAGTTTCGAAAAACTCTTGTCGACCCGCGCCGCGACGAAGGTCCCCGCCCCGCGCCGCCGGACGACCAGTCCTTCCTTGGCCAGCCCCTCGATCGCCTTGCGCACGGTGATGCGCGACACGTCATATTCGACGGCCAGGTCGCGTTCGGGCGGGATCGCGTCGTCCTGTTGCAGGATCTTCCGCTCGATCGCGGTGCGGACCAGCTGCTGCAACTGGACATAGAGCGGCGCGTGCGCGTCGTCGCGCAGCCGGCCGACCCGATCTGAAAATTCCATACCCACGCCCTTCATACCCATCGGGCGATCAACGTAAAGGGCGGTCTGGACGTTCACAATCACCGTGATAGGTATGTTTTTGGTACTACGCAAGTGCGCGAGCGGTACGAAAACCGGGGGCATTAGCCGGTCGTCCGGCGTCGTTGTACCATTATTGGCACTACCTCGAACCACCGCCTGATCGGTACCTACTACTGTATACGGTTGACCAGCCCTTACGTGTTTTTGTAAGTATATTGCGTGTCATTGACGGATAACGGTGTGAATTGGCCAATTTCGCGCGGTGCAGCATCATATTTTCTCACCGGTGCAACTCTTTTTCATTTTTATGTAGATTTTATTATCGTAATTGGTCACATTGCGACCGACCAAAACGAGCTTGCATGGTACCAATATAGTACCAAAGCGTGGCGCATGGCGTCGTTGCCCGTCGCGGCCAATCGGGGAGGGCGCATTTCGCGCCCGGATAGAAGGGGTAGGGACCATGGCTTTTTCGCGTTTCGCATATCTAGCCTCCACCGCGCTGGTCGCCGTGGCGACGCCGGCACTGGCGCAGGAAGCGCCCGCACCGACCAGCTCGACGGCTGAAGACGACACGATCACCGTCACCGGCATCCGCAAGTCGATCGCCGACTCGATCGCGACCAAGCGGCGCGCCGATTCGATCGTCGACGTCATCTCGGCCGAAGACGTGGGCAAGCTGCCCGACAGCAACATCGCCGACTCGCTCGCCCGCCTGCCCGGCGTCACCGTCGACCGCCAGTTCGGCGAAGGCGAGCAGCTCTCGATCGCCGGCACCGAACCCGCGCTGAACCGCGTGACCATCGACGGCCACTCGGTCGCCTCGGCCGACTGGGGCGGCAACCCGTCCGACCGGTCGAGCCGTTCGTTCAACTACTCGCTGCTGTCGCCGACGATCATCAGCCAGGCCGTCCTGTACAAGACGCCCGAAGCCCGGCTTCAGGAAGGCGCCATCGGCGGCACCGTCGACATCGTCACCCGCAAGCCGCTCGAGCTGAAGTCGAACACGATCGCCGCGACCGCCGGCGGCGAATATAACGACCGTGCGAAGCGCGGCAGCTTCCGCGGTTCGGCGCTGTACAGCTGGAAGAACCAGGACGAGACGATCGGCTTCCTCGGCTCGGTCAGCTACGACAAGGAACAGCTGAGCCGCGCCGGCGTCGCCAGCTACTGGTACCGCACCGGTGCCGCGCTGCTCGAAAGCTTCAGCACGACCAATGCCGACGGCTCGCGCAATCCGATCCAATATGGTGCCGACGGTCGCGCGGTGATGGGTGCCACCATCAACGGTTCGCGCCCCACCGCCGCCACCATCTCGGCATTCAGCGCGTCGCGCTATGCCTCGTTCCTCGCCCGCGAATTCTTCAAACAGGAGCGCGAGCGCATCAGCTTCAGCGGCGCGGTCTCGGCCAAGCCGACCGACAACCTGACCGTCACCGGCACCGGGCTGATCATCCGCGGCAATTACGACAACGTGTCGAATTCCGAATATACCTATGGCTTCGAAGGATCGCGGATGACCGCGGCGACCTTCGTTCCGGGTCAGAACGGCCAGCCGGGCATCGTCGATTCGGCGACCTTCACCGGCATTGCAGCGGGCCAGCGCGGTTCGACCGGCCAGCTCGACACCTATTACCGCCGCACCCGGCTGAAGAACGACTCGGTATCGCTGCTGGTCGACTGGACGCCGGGCGACTGGGTCATCAACGGCAACCTCGGCGCCACCCGCGCGACCGGCGGCAAGGACCCTGAATATCTGCTCGACTTCCGTACGCAGCAGGGCTTCACCGCCGGCGCGAACGGCCGCAACACGCAGGTCAACTGGAACTCGCCGGCCAGCGACGCGACCAAGTGGCTGAGCAACTTCACCGCCAATGGCGGCGAGAACATCACCGCCACCGACGGCCGCAAGTTCTTCGGTCGCCAGATCGGCGGCATCCCGCTCCAGTCGGGCTTCACCACCGACAACGAGGTCTTCGGTGAAGTGAACGTGAAGCGCGACGTCAACTTCGGTCCGCTCAAGACCATCCTGTTCGGTGGCCGCTATGCATCGCACCTGAACGGCAACACGACCTACAGCAACGCGATCTTCACCAACCAGAACTATACGCTGGCCGATCTCGATTTCTACGTTCAGGACAGCAACCTGTACAACGGCCTCGGCACGTCCGGGAACGGCACGCCCTATGCCACGCTCGACAAGGACGGCATTCTCGGCGCGCTGACCAAGTACGGCAACTTCACCGACGATCGCGGCCTGTCGAAGGGCGATTACTGGCGCGTTCGTGAAAAGATCGCGGCAGGCTACATCCAGGCGAATTTCGAGCTGGGCAAGGTTCGCGGCAACGTGGGCGGCCGTCTGGTCAACACGTCGGACCGTTCGACCTTCTATGAAACGAAGCAGGACAATTCGGTCCTCCTGACCACGGTCAATTCGGACGAGACGCGCTTCCTGCCGGCCGCCAACGTGATCTTCCAGGCGGGTGAGGACGTCGTGCTGCGCGCCTCGGCAGCCAAGGTCATCGCCCGTCCGCGCTACGGCGATCTTGCCGGATCGACCAACGTGCGCGTGCTGACCGCCAATCCGGCCAATCCGAGCACCGACATCGGCGAAGGCAGCGGCGGCAATGCCGACCTCAAGCCCTATGCCGCGACCAACTACGGCCTGTCGGCGGAATGGTATTTCGCGCCGGCCAGCTTCCTCGCGGCGGAATTCTTCTACCGCGACATCTCGAACTATGTCGGCAATTCGGTGCAGGATGAAACGCTGGTCAACGATGCGACCGGCCGTACCGGCGTGTATTCGATCAACCGTCCGCGCAACGGCGGCAAGGCGTCGGTGACCGGCATCTCGCTGTCGGGCAACACCAACCTGATCTGGGGCTTCGGCGTGCAGGGCAGCTACACCTTTGCCGATGCGGAAACCCCGTTCGCCAACGGCCTGCCCTTCCTGTCGCGGCACACCTTCACGATCGTTCCCTATTATGAGGAAGGTCCGTTCCAGGCCCGGGTCAGCTACAACCGGCGTTCGAAGTATTTCTATCGCTTCGGTCGTCAGGCGAGCTCGGACTATACCGACTCCTACCGTCAGCTCGACGCGCAGATCAGCTACGCGATTTCGGAAGGCATCGGCATCACGGCGGCGGCGTCGAACCTGCTCGACGAAACCTATTATCAGTACAGCAGCACGCCGGACGCACCGACGTCGATCTACAAGAACGGTCGCGTGTTCTCGCTCAGCGCCACCTTCCGCATGTAAGGGGGCCGGCGATACGGGGGGTGCGGCCCGTGCCCCCCGATTCGTCGAAGGCCCCGGCTTTGCCGGGGCCTTTTTTCGTTCGGGCCGCTAGAGTTCCTGGCACAGCGAATCGGCGTGCCAGCCACAGGGGAGTAACAGCGTGAAGCATTTGATCTGGGCGGCGCTTGCCGCGACCACCGCGACCATCGCTCCGGTCCATGCGCAGACCGCCCCGCTCCTGCCCCTGCCCGCGCGGATCGCGCCGGCCAGCGGATCGATCACCATCGCCGATGGCGCGGGCATCGTCGTGCCCGCCGGTGACACCGGTGCCGCCACCGCCGCGCGGCTGCTGACCGACCGGGTGAAGGTCGATCGCGGGCTGACCCTGACCACCGCCGCCACCGGCAAGATCAACTTCGTCCGCGATGCGGCGATCACCGGTGACGAGGCCTATCGCCTGACCGTCACTCCAAAGGCGATCACGATCACCGCCAGCGGCGACCGGGGGCTGATCTGGGGCGCGATGACGCTGGCCCAGCTGCTCAGCCCCGACACCAAATTCGGCAAGCCGGTCCGCGTCGCCGCGACCAGCATCGACGACAGCCCGCGCTTTCGCTGGCGCGGGCTGATGGTCGACGTGACGCGGTCGTTCCAGCCGATCGAGACGCTCTACCCGATCGTCGACACCATGGCCGCGCAGAAGCTGAACACGCTGCACATGCACCTGTCGGACGATCAGGGATGGCGCGTCGAGATCAAACGCTATCCCAAGCTGACCGAGATCGGCGGCTTCCGCTTTCCCCCCGTCGCGGGCGGCGCTCCGGGTCCGAAGGTCGGCGGGTTCTACACGCAGGACGAACTGCGCAAGCTGGTCGCCTATGCTGCGGAGCGCGGCATCACCATCGTCCCCGAAATCGACATGCCCGGCCATGCGCAGGCGGCGGTCGCGGCCTATCCGGAAGAGGTCGGCGTGCTCGGCGACCGCCCGCCGGTCGGGCATGACTGGGGCGTCAATCCGTGGCTGTTCTCCCCCTCCCCGCGCAGCATGACCTTCATCAAGAACGTGCTCGACGAGTTGCTCGACATCTTCCCCGGCCAGTTCATCCATGTCGGTGGCGACGAGGCGGTGAAGGACCAGTGGCAGCGTTCGCCCGAGGTACAGGCGCAGATGCAGGCGCTGGGCCTCAAGACCGAGAACCAGATGCAGGGCTGGATGATCTCCGAACTCGGCAAATATCTGGCGTCGAAGAATCGCCGCCTGATCGGCTGGGACGAAATCCTCGAAGGCGACGTGCCCACCAGCGCCGCCGTCATGTCGTGGCGCGGCGAGGCGGGCGCGGTCGAGGCGGCGAACAAGGGCCATGACGTGGTCATGTCGCCCGCCCCCAACCTCTATCTCGACAATATCCAGTCGACCGCCGGCGACGAACCGCCCGGCCGCATCGGGCTCCAGACGCTAGAGATGGTCTATGGCTATGAACCGGTCCGCCCCGGCGTGACGGCACAGGCCGCCGCGCACGTGCTGGGGGCGCAGGGCAATGCATGGTCCGAATATCTGGCGACGGCGAAGCAGAAGGAACACGCCACCTTCCCGCGCCTGTCGGCGATCGCCGAATTTACGTGGAGCCCGCGCGACAAGCGCGACTTCAAGGGGTTCGTCGAACGCATCCAGCCACAGATGCTGCGCTATCAGCGGCAGGGGATCGCCGCCGCCGACGCGGCCTTCGCGGTCGGCTACACGCTCGATGGGTCGAACGGCGACGTACTGCGCGGCAAGGCACCGAAACTGACGATGGCGACGCAGACCGGTGCCGGCACGATCCGCTACACGACGGATGGCAGCCAGCCGACCGCCCGCTCGCGCGCCTATGCCGCGCCGGTCGCGGCACGGCCGGGACAGACGATCACCGCCGCCGCCTTTGCGAAGGACGGCCATGCGCTCGCCGTGCCACGCCGTTTCGACGCGACCCGTCCGGCGCTGCTGCGCGCGACCGGCGGCAACGACATGGTGGCGTGTCCCAAGGGGGCGCTGGGCCTGCGCGTGCCGCTGGTCTCGGGCCAGAGCGGCGATGCGCCCGCCTATAACGTCAACCTGTTCGACACCTGTACCCAGGCGCTGAAGATGCCGCTCGACGTCGCACAGGCGTTCAAGGTCACCGTCGCGCGCCTGCCGCGCAACTATGGCCTCGCGCATGACGAGGGCAAGGTCCGCCTGCATTATTCGGTCACGCAATATGGCGAGCTGGTGATGCGCGTCGGCGGATGTGACGGCGTGGTCGCCGCGACCTTCCCGCTGCCCGACCCCGACACCGCGCCCAACCGGTTCGACTTCACCGGCCGTTTCCCGAAACAGGCGGGCGATGCCGATGTGTGCCTGCAATTCACCTCGCCGCTGTCGCATCCCTTCTACACCATCGACACGCTGCAACTGGAAGAGTCCAAGTGAAGCCAGCCCTGTTCCTGTTGCTCGCCGCCGCCCCCGCCGCACTCTGGGCGGCACCGCGCGAGACGGTGACGCTCGACAAGGGTTGGGAGGTTCGGCTCGCCCCCGGTGATCCGGCGGCGAAGGAACGCCCTAAGGCCGCGCGCTGGCTGCCCGCCAAGGTGCCGGGATATGTCCAGACCGATCTGATCGCGGCGAAGATCACGCCCGATCCCTTCCTCCGGCTGAACGAGGCGACGATCCAGTGGGTCGGGCGCAGCGACTGGGACTATCGCGGGCGGCTGAACGCGACGCCGGCGCTGCTGGCGCGCGACCATGTCGATCTGGTCTTCGACGGGCTCGACACCTTTGCCGAGGTGTTCGTCAACGGCACCAAGCTGCTCGCCGCCGACAATGCGCACCGCCGCTGGCGCGCCGACGCCAGACCACTGCTGAAGGCCGGCGCGAACGAGATCCGCATCGCATTCAAATCGCCGCTCGGCGTGCTGAAGCCGATGGTCGCCGGACTCGAAAACCCGCTGCCCGGCGAATATGATTCGACGGCGGGCGACGAGCCGGAGGCGCGGCAGACCTCGCCCTATATCCGCAAGCCGAAATATCATTATGGCTGGGACTGGGGTCCCCGCATCGTCAATGTCGGCCCCAACGGCCCGGTCCGGGTCGATGCGTGGGACGACGTCCGCATCGATAGCTTGCGCGTCCAGCAGGAGGCGGTGACCCCGACCGAGGCACGCCTGTTCGCCGACGTGACCCTGATCGCCGATCGCGACGCGACGGTGCAGGTCGACGCGATCGTCACCGCGCCCGACGGCAGCAAGGTCCGCGCGACCCGCACCGTCGCGGTCACGGCGGGCGCGAACCGGGTCAGCGTACCCGTCGCCATCGCCAATCCGAAGCTGTGGTATCCCGCCGGCTATGGCGCGCAGCCGCTCTACACCGTCGTCACCGAAACCCGGCTCGACGGGGAACTGGTGGACAGCCAGCAACGCTCGACCGGCATCCGCACCGTCGAACTGGTGCGGGAGAAGGACGCGATCGGTCGCGGCTTCCTGTTCAGGATCAACGGCGTGCCCGTCTTTGCCAAGGGTGCGAACCTGATCCCGTTCGACAGCTTCGGCCCGCGCGTCACCGATACGTACATGGCAAAGATCATGGGCGACGCGCAGGCGGCGAACATGAACATGCTGCGCATCTGGGGCGGCGGCATGTACCTGCCCGACAGCTTCTTCGACACCGCCGACCGGCTGGGGCTGATGATCTGGTCCGACTTCATGTTCGGCGGCGCGATCACGCCATACGACCCCGAGTATCGCGAGACGGTGAAGATCGAGGCCGAGGAACAGGTCGACCGCGTACAGGCACACCCCTCGATCGTGTTGTGGTCGGGCAATAACGAAGTGCTGTCGGGCTGGGAGGGCTGGAGCGACCGCACCGCCTTCAAGAAGCGCGTCGGGGCCGACGAACAGGAACGCGTCGGCGTCGGCATGGCGATCCTGTTCGACCGCGTGCTGCGCGACGCCGCCTCCGCCCGCGATGCCGACGTGCCGTACTGGCCCGGCAGCCCCAGCGCCAATTACGAGGGCAAGCCCGATCAAGACGGCAATGGCGACCGCCATTATTGGGACGTGTGGGGCGGCAAGAAGCCCGCCACCGCGTACCTCGACAGCTGCCCGCGCTTCATGTCCGAATATGGGCTGCAGGCGATGCCCGACATGGCGACCATCGCGAAGTTCGCGAAACCCGCCGATTACGCCATCGACTCGCCCGTCATGACCGCACACCAGAAATTCCTGAAGGGTGCCGGGCAACAGCGGCTGCTCGACTATATCCGCCTGCGGTATCGCGAACCCCGCGACTTCGCCGATTTCGTGTATCTCAGCCAGGTGATGCAGGCCGATGGCATCCAACTGGGTGCGCTCCACCACCGCGCCTGTCGTCCCGTGACCAGCGGCACGCTTTATTGGCAGTTGAACGATGTGTGGCCCGGCGCGTCATGGTCGAGCATCGACTATTATGGCCGGTGGAAGGCGTTGCACTTCGCCGCGCGCCGCTTCTTCGCCCCGCTCGCCATCTCGGCGGCACGCAAGGCCGATGGCCCGACCGAAGTCGCGCTGATTTCCGACGCGACCCGCCCGGTCACTGCGCGCTGGCGGGTGCGGACGATCGATGTCGATGGCCGCGTCGCCAGCCAGTTCGAACGGGCGGTGCAACTGCCGGCGCTGTCGTCGACGAAAATCGCCACGCTGACCGACGCCGATCTGTTCAAGGGTGCCGATCCCAAACGCAGCTTCGCGGTGTTCGAACTGCTGGTCGATGGTCAGCCGACCTCGCGCGCGCTGGTATCGGCGCTGCCCGAAAAGGCGATGGACCTGCCCGATCCGGGACTTACCACCAGCTGGTCGACGCAGGACGGCAAACCGGCGCTGACCATCACCGCCAAGCGGCTGGCCCGCGCGCTGTGGATCGGCTTCGGCACACTCGACGTGCAGGCGTCGGACAATTTCCTCGACCTGCTGCCCGGCGAAAGCGTGACGGTGACGATCGACGGCAAGGCATCGACCGGCGCACTCAGGAAAGCGCTGCGCCTGCAAACGCTGGGAGCGAACAAGTGAGCATCCTTCTCGCGCTGCTCGCCGGGGCAGCGGAACCCGATCCGCAGATCGCCGCGACCATCGCCGCGATGACCCCGGCGGAAAAGGCGGCGCAGCTGCAAAGCACCGCCCCGGCACAGGGCGACGTGCTACCCGCCTACGACTATTGGAACGAGGCGCTGCACGGCCTCGCCCGCAACGGCGTCGCCACCGTCTTTCCGCAGGCGATCGGGCTGGCGGCGACATGGGACGCGCCGCTGATGGAACGGATCGGCACCGTCGTGTCGACCGAGGCGCGCGCCAAATACAATGCGCTGCCGGGCAGGAACCGGCGGCGGTACGAGGGGCTGACCCTCTGGTCGCCCAACATCAACATCTTCCGCGATCCGCGCTGGGGGCGCGGCATGGAAACCTATGGCGAGGACCCGGTGCTGACCGGCGCGATGGCGGTCGGCTATGTCCGCGGGCTGCAAGGACCGGACCCGCTGCAGCCCCGCGTCATCGCCACGCCGAAACATCTGGTCGCGCATAGCGGGCCGGAGGCGGGCCGCGATGCGTTCAGCGTCCAGACCGCACCCTATGACATGGAGGCGACCTACCTCCCCGCCTTCCGCCGCGCGCTGACCGAGGGGAAGGCGCAATCGGTGATGTGCGCCTATAACGGCATTCACGGCGTCCCGGTCTGCGCCGCCGGCTGGCTATTCAACGAACGGCTGCGGCGCGACTGGGGCTGGAACGGGCTGGTCGTGTCGGACTGCGACGCGATCGGCAACATCGCCCATTATCAACGCTATGCCCTCGACAACGCCGCCGGCTCCGCCGCCGCGATCAATGCCGGCATGGACCTGAACTGTGGCTCGGCCTATGCCGCGCTGCCCAAGGCGCTCGAACGCGGCCTGACCACGCCTGCCATCGTCGACCGCGCGCTTGAGCGTACCTTCGAAGCCCGCAAGCGCCTCGGCGACGCGTTCGGCAGCAAGAGCCGCTGGGACTCGATCCCGGCCAGCGCGCTCCACACCCCCGCCAACCGCGCGCTGGCGCTGGAGGCGGCGCGCAAATCGCTGGTCCTGCTCCAGAATAACGGCGTCCTGCCGCTGAAGCGCGGTGCCCGGATCGCGGTCATCGGCCCCAATGCCGACAGCCTCGACGTGCTGGAGGCCAATTACAACGGCACCGCCGCCGACCCCGTAACGCCGCTGACCGGCCTGACGAACCGCTTCGCTGTCACCTATGCGCAGGGGTCGACGCTGGCCGACGGCGTGCCCCTGCCCGTGCCGCAGACCGCCTTCGGTTCGGGGCTGAAGGCAGAGTATTTCGCCGACCCGGCGATGACCGGCGCGCCCGTCCTGACCCGCACCGACCGCACGATCGATTTCAACTGGCGGCGGACCAGCCCGACGCCAAAGCTGCCGGTCGACCGCTACGGCGTCCGCTGGACCGGCACGCTGACCCCGCCGGGGCCGGGCCGCTACACGCTGCGTATCGACATCAACCGCTGCTGGGACAAATGTTCGGGCCGCGACGCGGTGAAGCTGTGGGTCGATGGCCGCGATGTGCTCAGCGCCACCGGCACCGCCGCCGTCGAGGGCGCGGCCAACGACAGCAAGTCCGAACGGATGGAGGCGGTGCTCGACTTCGCCGACGCGGGCGCGAAGCCCTTCCGCCTCGACCTGACCCATGCCAGCACCGACGACAGCATCCGCCTGACATGGATCGCGCCCGCCGCCCCGCAGCGCGCACAGGCCGTCGCCGCCGCGCAAGCCGCCGACGCCGTCATCGCGTTCGTCGGCTTGTCCCCGGCGGTCGAGGGCGAGGCGCTCCGCCTCGAAGTCGCCGGCTTCTCGGGCGGCGACCGCACCGACATCGCCCTGCCGCAAGCGCAACAGCAACTGCTCGAAGCGGTCAAGGCATCGGGCAAGCCACTGATCGTCGTCCTGCTGTCGGGCAGCGCAGTGGCGATGGAATGGGCCAAGCAACATGCCGACGCGATTGTCGCCGGCTGGTATCCGGGCGAGGTCGGCGGCACCGCCATCGCCGATATGCTCGACGGCACGACCAACCCGTCGGGCCGACTGCCTGTCACCTTCTACGCCAAGACCAGCGACCTGCCCGCCTTCGTCGACTATAATATGAAGGGCCGCACCTATCGCTATTTCGACGGCACCCCGCTCTGGGCCTTCGGCCACGGCCTGAGCTACACCAGCTACGCCTATGCCGACGCCACGGCCCCGGCGACCCTGACCGCCGGCCAGCCCCTGACCGTCACCGCGCGCATTACCAACACCGGCAAACGAGCCGGCGAAGAGGTCGCGCAAGCCTATCTGATCGCCCCCGCTGCCCTCAACAAGGTCGGCGCATGGAACGACCCGGTCCTGCGCCACAGCCTCGTCGGCTTCCAGCGCGTCGCCCTGAAACCCGGACAGGCCAAGACCGTGACCTTCACCCTCGACCCCCGCCTGCTCAGCACCGTATCGCTCGACGGCACCCGCGCGGTGCGGCCGGGCGACTATCGCCTGTTCGTCGGCGGCGGCCAACCCGGCAGCACCCCCGGACAGGATATCGCCTTCACCATCGCGGGCACGCAGGAGTTGCCGAAATGACGACGCTTTCCCGCCGCGCCATGCTCGGCGGCACCGCCGCGCTGGCGCTGGTCGATGCCCTGCCGGTCGGTGCGGCCGGCACCGCGCCCGCCCGCCCCGACCTGTTCATCGGCACCGGCGGCGACGGCCATACCTTCCCCGGCGCGACCATGCCGTTCGGGATGGTGCAGCTGTCCCCCGACACCGACACCGCGCGCTGGGCGACCTGTTCGGGCTATCACAAGGATGACGGCTCGATCCTCGGCTTCAGCCACACGCACCTGTCAGGCACCGGCATCGGCGACATGCTCGACGTGCTGGTTGTGCCGACGCGTGGCCCTGTCCAACTCGACGGCGGCCCGCTCGACGACCCCGACAAGGGCTATCGCCAGCGTTTCTCGAACGAGGTCGCCGAACCCGGTTACTATGCCGTCACTCTCGAAAGCGGCGTCCGGTCCGAACTGACCGTCACCGACCGCACCGGCATCCAGCGTCATCGCTTTCCGACAGGCCCCGGCCATATCCTGATCGACCTGTCGCATCTGGTGATGGAGGGGCCGAACCAGTCGCCCTATATCGACGAGGCCGCGCTCACCCTCGAACCCGATGGCAGCATCACCGGCACCCGCCGCGTGTTCCGCTGGGCCAAGGGTCGCCGCATCTTCTTCGCGATGCAGCTCTCGCGCCAACCCGACCGCATCGAGTTCTTCGGCGACAACGACGCACCGGCGGGCAACAAGGGCGTCACCGGCAAGCGCCTGAAGGCCGTGCTGCACTATGACGACGCCGGTGCCGCGCCAATCGTCCTGCGCACCGGCATCTCCGCCGTCGACCTGAACGGCGCAAAGGCCAATCTGACCGCCGAAGCGAAGCATTGGGATTTCGATCGCTACGCCCGGTCGGCCCGCGCCGCATGGGCGCGCGAACTCGACCTGATCCGGTTCGAGGGCGGCACCCCGCAACAACGCACCGTCGCGTCTTCCGCGCTCTACCACGCCTCGATCGGCCCGACACTCTTCTCCGACACCGACGGCCGGTACATCGGCCTCGACCGCCAGACGCACACCGTGCCGCGCGGCGAAGCGGCGTACAGCGCCTATTCGCTGTGGGACACCTACCGCGCCTTCCACCCCTTACAGACGCTGATTCGTCCGACGCTGACACAAGCCTTCACCCGCGACCTGATCCGCCAGACGCAGCAAAGCCCGTTCGGCCCGCCTGTCTGGCCGTTGCAGGGGGTCGAGACCGGCACGATGATCGGCTGGCACGCCGTCCCCGTCCTCGCCGAAGCCCGCGCGAAAGGCGTATCCGCCGACTATGCCGCCGCATGGGGCGGGGTGAAGAAACGCTCGTTCGACTGGTCGACGCCCAATCTCGACAACAGCATCGGCGTTCGCGCCTATGACGAACTCGGCTATGCCCCCGCCGACCGCATCTTCGAAAGCGTGTCGAAGACGCTGGAATTTTCGTATGACGATTATGCCGGTGCGTTCATCGCCGATGCGGCGGGCGACGCCGCCGGTGCCGCCGGCTTGCGCAAACGGTCGGGCAACTGGCGCAATGTGTTCGATGCGAAGATCGGCTTCGCGCGCGGGCGGTTGGCCGATGGCAGCTGGGCCGAACCCTATGCCCCCAATGCACTGGGCCATTCGAAGAAATGGCGCGATTTCACCGAAAGCAATGGCTGGCAGGCGACCTTCCTCAACCAGCACGACATCCCCGGCCTGATCGCGGCGATGGGCGGCGATGCCGCGTTCGAGGCGAAACTGGACGGGCTGTTCACCGCCTCCTCCGAACTCCCCGCCGACGCCCCGCCCGATATCTCGGGACTGGTCGGGCAATACGCGCACGGCAACGAACCCAGCCACCATGTCGCCTATATGTACGCGTGGTGCGGCGCGCCGTGGAAAACGCAGGCGATGGTCCGCCGCCTGCTGACCGAAATGTACCACGACCGCCCCGACGGCATCATCGGCAACGACGACTGCGGCCAGATGAGCGCATGGTACCTCCTGTCCGCACTCGGCTTCTATCCGGTCGACCCGGTCAGCGCGACCTATGTGCTGGGCAGCCCGCTGTTCGACCGCGCGACGGTACGGGTCGGCGGCGGCAAGCGGCTGATCGTCGAGGCGCGCGGCAATGCGCCCGACCGCCCCTATGTCCGTGCCGTCACGTGGAACGGGCGGCCGTGGACCAAGAGCTGGATTGCCCACGCCGATCTGGCGAAGGGTGGGCGGCTGGTGTTCGACATGGCGGCCGAACCCAACAAGGCGTTCGGTCGCGATCCCAAGGACCGGCCCGGCCACGCATGATCGCCGCCGCCCTTCTCGCCACCGCCGCGCCGGTCGTCATGCCGCTGGATACCGCCTGCGTTGTCGGCACCGACCCGGCGGCGCAAGTGCTGCGAGAGCGGTTGCAGGAGCGCGGCGCGGTCTGCCCTTCCCCGTCATCCCGGCGAAAGCCGGGATCCATGGATGGGCAGACGGTCGCGAACGAGTCGAAAACCCCCGACACAATGGATTCCGGCCTTCGCCGGAATGACGGAGTGGCGGCAGGCACCATGCCCCAACAGCCAGCGTACCCCCGCGCAGGCGGGGGTCCAGAGCCAAGCAGAACCGACGGTTGTGAGTCCCACTCTGGATCCCCGCCTGCGCGGGGATACGGAGTGCGCGCGGTTCCGGTCACCATCCGTTTCGCCTCCGCCCGGATGGCCCCCGAAGCCTTCGCCATCACCACCACCCCCCGCACGATCACCATCCGCGCCGCGACCACCCGCGCGCGCCTCTACGCCGCCGGCTGGCTGCTCCGCCATCTCGACGACCTGACCCTCACCACCCCGACCAACGTCACCGAAACCCCGACGATGGCGATCCGCGGTACCCAGATCGGCTACCGCGCCAAGAACAACAGCTACGACGCATGGGACGTGCCGATGCTGACCCGCCGGATCGAGGATTTCGCGCTGCTCGGCGGCAACCGCATCCAGTTCGTCGCGCCGGTGTCGGACGATGCCGCCACCTCGCCGCTCTCCCCGCTCCCCGCCACCGAAACCCTGATCGCGGTCGCTGCCGCCACCCACCGCCTCGGCCTCGACGTCGCGCTCTTCTATCCGCTGCTGCGCGATTACGAGAAACCCGGTAGCGCCGACGCCGAAGTCGCCGACTTCGCGACGCTCGCCGCCAAGCTCCCCGCGCTCGACGCGCTCTACATTCCCGGCGGCGACCCCGGCCACACCGCCCCCGACCGGCTGTTCCCGGTCACCGAACGCATCGCCACCGCGCTCCGCCAGCGTTTCGCAAAGGCCGAGGTCCTGCTCTCGACCCAAGGCTTCGATGCCGCCGGCCTGAACGCCTTCCACGCCCAACTCGCCAAGAACCCGCGCTGGCTGACCGCGATCTTCGTCGGCCCACAGACCCGCGACAGCATCGCCGAGCATCGCCGCCGCATCGCCGGCCGTTACCCGATCGAAACCTATCCCGACACCGCGCACACCATGCACGCGCAATTCCCGATCCCCGACTGGCATCCTGCGTTCGCGCTCACGCAAGGCCGCGAGCCGGTGAACCCCCGCCCCGCCGCGACCCAGCGCATCTTCAACTATCTCGCCCCGCAAACGCGCGGCTTCGTGACCTATAGCGAGGGGGTCAACGACGACTGGAACGTGAGCCAGTGGTTCCGCCTCGGCTGGAACCCGGCGACTTCCGCCCCCGAGATTGCAGCCGACTATGCCCGCATGTTCGTCGGCGACATGGCCTTCGCCGCCGTACCGCACGCGCTGGAAACGAACTGGAACGGCGATCCGTCGGCCAATGCCGGGATCGATGCCACCGCACGGCTGGTCGCCGACCTGAAACCCGCCCGCTGGGCCGACTGGCGCGTCGACCTCTATCGCTACCGCGCCACCTATGACGCGCTCGTCCGCCACCGCCTGATCGCGGCGAAAGCCACACAGGGCGAGGCGCTCTGGACGCTGCGGCAGGCACCCGCCACCGGGGCCGAACCTGCCGTCGTCGCCGCGCGCTTCGCCTATGCCCGCCCGGAACCGGCGATGATCGTGCCGCTGCGTGCCGACCTGACCGCCATCGCCGACCGGCTATGGCAACGCGCGCGGATGCAATTGTCGGTCCCGCGCCACGGTGCCTCCAACTGGGAACGCGGTGCCAATCTCGATCGCGCCGATATCCAGCTCAACGACCGCACGTCCGTCGAAGCGGCGATGACCGAGGCTCTGACCCGGCCGGACGCCGCCGCCCGCCTCTATGCAATCGGCGATCCGTGGCGCAGCCGCGACATGGCGCTCTACGACGATCTCGGCGACCCGACCGCCGAACCGCATCTGGTGCGCGGCGCAGGGTTCGACGCCGATCCGCAATCGCTGGCCAGCGCAATCGACGGCGTCGCCGATCACTATCCCGATCAGGGCTGGCGCATGGCGGACCTGAGCTATGCTGAGGGACTGTACGAAACCCCCGTCCGCCTGTCGTACACCGGGCTGGAGCGGGGTCGCCGCTACCGGCTGATCGCGCGCTGGGCAGGCGAGGACTATGCGCTGCCGATGCGCCTGACCGGCGACGGCGTCGAACTCCACGGTTTCCGCGCGCGCAAGGGCGATCGCGAAACGGTCGAAACCCCGATCCCGCAACCCCTTACCGCCGATGGTGCGCTGACCCTCGAATGGCACCGTCCAGCCGGCATCGGCGGCGGCGGGCGCGGTCATCAGATCGCGCAGACGTGGCTGATCCCCGAACCCCTTTCCCCCGAACCAGAAGCCCCCGGAGCAGAGCAATGAAGTTTTCCCGCCGCAGCCTGATGGGCAGCAGCCTGATCGCCGGTGCCGCCGCCTGCACCCCGCGCACCACGCCCGGCGTCGCTGCCGCGCGCGACTGGCACGTCCTGCCCGCGCCATGGGGGGCCACCCCCTCGCCCCGCCAGCTAAAATGGCATGATCGCCGCCAGTATGGCTTCATCCATTTCTCGATCAACACCTTCACCGACAAGGAATGGGGCTATGGCGACGAAGACCCCGCTTTGTTCAACCCGACCGATTTCGACCCCGACCAGATCGTGGCGGCGGCCAAGGCCGGCGAACTCACCGGGCTGATCCTGACCGCCAAGCATCATGACGGCTTCTGCCTGTGGCCGACGATGTTGACCGAACATTGCATCCGTAATTCGCCCTATAAACAGGGCAAGGGCGACATCGTCGGCGAACTGGCGGCGGCATGCCGGCGCGGCGGGATCAACTTCGGCGTGTACCTGTCCCCATGGGACCGCAACCGCGCCGATTACGGCACGCCCGGCTACATCACCTATTATCGCGCACAGCTGACCGAACTCTGCACCCGCTACGGCAATCTGTTCGAGGTGTGGTTCGATGGCGCGAACGGCGGCGACGGCTATTATGGCGGCGCGCGCGAGACGCGGAAAATCGATGCGGTTCAATATTATGACTGGCCGTCGATCGTGAAGCTGGTCCACGACCTGCAACCGGACGCCTGCACCTTCGATCCGCTCGGGGCCGATATCCGCTGGGTCGGCAACGAAGACGGCCACGCCGCCGATCCCTGCTGGCCGACCATGCCCAACGAGCCGTACGATCAGGCCAAGGGCAATACCGGCGTGCGGGGGGCCGAATTGTGGTGGCCGGCGGAGACCAACGTGTCGATCCGGCCGGGCTGGTTCTATCACGCCGATGAGGATGCGCAGGTAAAATTACCCATCAAAATCATGGAGATGTACGATAATTCGGTCGGCCATGGCACGACCTTCCACCTGAACCTGCCCCCCGATCGCCGCGGCCGCATCCACGACCGCGACGTCGCCAGCCTGACCGCGTTCGGCAACGCGCTACGTGCAACCTTCGCCAACAACCAGGCCGATGGCGCGGTCGCGACCGCCAGCGCCGACCTGTCCGGCACTTCCGCCCGCAACGTCAATGACGGCAATCCCGACACCTATTGGCTCGCCCCGCCGGAAGCCAAAAATGCCAGCCTTATCCTCGACCTGCCGCCCGGCCGCAGCTTCGACACGGTGCGCTTGCAAGAATGGTTGCCGCTGGGCCTGCGCGTCACCCGCTTCGCCATCGACGTGTCGGACGGCGGCGATCAATGGACGACCGTCGCCGAAAAGGACATGGTCGGGCCCCAGCGCCTCGTCCGCCTGCCCCAACCGATCAGCCCCCGCCGCGTGCGCTTCCGAACCGTCGCTGCCGAAGCCGGTCCGGCGATCCGCGAATTCGCGCTGTTCCGCTCGGTCGCGCCCGTCGACCTGCCGCCGCTGAAGGTCACCGACGCGAGCATCGTCGACCGGGCGGGGTGGAAGGTAACCGCCGCCAGTGCGCCCGGCGGCGAAGCGATCCTCGACGCATCCCCCCGCACCGCCTGGACCAGCCCCGCACCGGCCTCGCTGACCATCGACATGGGCCGTAGCGAGACGCTGGCCGGCTTCACCCTGACCCCGACCCGCCACGTCGATCCGAACGCTGCTCCGCCAATGAAATACCGCGTGGAAACCAGCACCGACGGCAAGACATGGACGCCGGGCGGCGAAGGCGAGTTCCAGAATATCAACTACGCCCGCGCGACGCAGCGCCTGCCCTTCCCGAAGGCCCGCGCCGCCCGCTACCTCCGCTTCGCCTTCCCGCAGCCGGCGGTGCCGGCACCGGCGATCGCCGTCGCGGAGATCGGGGCGTTCCGGTGAGATAGAACCGCTCATCCTTCCCCGTTCGGTTCGAGCAGCTTCGAGCAACCGGGGAGGGAGGGCGGTCTTCGACAGGCTCTGCCCGACCCCGGCCGGGGTCGGGCACCCTAACCCTTCGGCGCCAGCCGCACCGCCCCGGTAATCCCCGACCGCGTGCCCGGCACCGCCTCGACCAGCACCGCAACCCCCTTCGCTCCGGCGGGCACCGGCACCACCAACGGCGCAGGCGTCGGATCGGACTTCATCGCGACCTGCCGTCCATCGACATAGACGGTCGCCCGCCCCTCGACCTGCGCGAAGCTCAGCGTCCCGCCTTCGGCCACCACCCGCCGCCGCACCGGCAGCGCCGCGCGGTACAGGCGGAACGACGGCCCGGCCTCGGGTACGGCGGGTGTGCCGCTGCGGGTGAAGTCCCAGCTGTTATTGTCGTTCACCGGTGGCATCAGCCCCGGATCGGGCGCGGTCGCGAACGATGGCGACCGTCGCCAGCCCAGAATGAACGCCCCCGGCGGCGTCACCGCCACCTGCGCTCGCGGGGTCGCTGCCACCCGGTCGATCACCAACCGCGCCGGCCGCAGTCCCTCGGCACTGGCGACGATCGTCATCTTGCCGCGCCCCTCGCCCGCCCGCACCAGCATCTGCGCGAGGCCGTTGAACAGCGACCGCTGCGGTGCCTTTTCGCTTTCATGGCTGTTGGGATCGCCATTGCCGACGCCGATCAGCGCCGCGCCGTCGATGGTGAAGCGGGCCATCCGGTTCTCGGTCGGGACATGCCGCCCCTTCGCATCGATCGCGTCGATCGTGACCGGCACGACGTCCTCGTTATCGCCCAGCATCTGCCGCCGCGCCGGGGTCAGCCGTAGCGCGACTGCCGGTCCCGCCGTCTCGTGCACCGCCCGCGCGACCTCGCGCCCGCCGCTCAGCGCCACGGCCTCCAGCCTGCCCGGTGCGTAGGGCACGGTGAAGCGATTGCCCATGATCCGGTCGACCGCCTGCTCGCCGATCATCCGCCCGTTCAGTACCAGCCGGACGCGTTCGGCGTTGCTGGTGACCAGCAGCGCGATCGGCTGCCCCTCCCTGCCCGGCCATGTCCAGTGCGGGGCGACGCCGACCACCGCCCGATCGTCGATCCAGTGCGCGCGGTGGATGTCGTACGCGGTCTTGGGAAAGCCGCACAGGTCGAGAATGCCGAAAAAGCTGGCGATGGTCGGCCAGGTGAACGGCGTCGGCTCGCCATGATAGTCGAACCCGGTCCATACGAATCCGCCGGCGATGAAGCGGCGCTTTGCGATCTCCGCCCACGCATCGCGGTGCGTCGCGCCCCATGGTGCCGCCTCATCATCCATCGACGACATGACATGCGCGGCCTTGTCGGTAGTATAGGCTCCGCGCGTCATGAACGCGCTGGTATCTTCCGACGACGTGCTCGGCTTTGCAGGGTTCAGCGCGTGGAACTTGTCGTAATCGCCCTGATAGTAATTGAACCCCATGACGTCGACGACGCTCGACACGTTCTTGGGGTCATAGAACGACCCGTTCATCGCCGCCGTCACCGGCCGGCTGTCGTCCAGCGCATGGACCTGCGCTGCCATCCGCCGCACCATCTCGACGCCCGCCTCGGTGCCCTGCATCGGTTCCTCGTTGAACACCGACCACAGGATGATGCTGGGATGATTGCGATGCGCGCGGACCAGCCATTCCAACTGCGCCATATTCTCGGGTGCGGGATTGAAGACGCGGTTTTCGTCCATGACGACGAACCCCATCCGGTCGCAAAGCTGGTAAAAGGCGTCGGCCTGCGCATTGTGCGAACAGCGGATGGCGTTGACGCCGGTATCCTTCATCCGTTGCAGCCGCCACGCGAGCAACGCATCGGGCACCGCCACGCCGACCCCGGCATGGTCCTGATGCAGACACACGCCCTTCAGCTTCACGGCCTTGTCGTTCAGGAAAAATCCCTGTGCGGCATCGAAGCGGATCGTGCGGAAGCCGATCGCGATACGGCGTTCGTCGCCACCCCCCGGCGCATCCGTCGTGACGCGCACGGTGTAGAGGGTCGGCGTCTCGATCGACCAACGCTGCGGATCGGCGACCGGCAGCGACAGAGTGACCTCCGCCTCGCCCAGCGGCGGCAACTGCGCCTGCCCGCGTGCGCTGGCGACGACCTTTCCGGCGGGGTCGAGCAGGTCGACCAGCAAGTTCGCCGCCGCCATTTCGCGGGCGATACTGTTCAGCGCGACGGTAACCGGCACGCTCCAGCGCCCGTCGCTGCCGGCGCGCGGATCGCAATGCACGCCGTCGGTCGCGATCGACACCGGCGCGCGCTTCGACAGCCAGACATGGCGGTACAGGCCCGCGCCCTCGTACCACCAACCCTCCATGGCATTAGCGTCGACGCGGATCGCGATGACGTTCAGTTCGTCGCCGAACCGCGCGAACGGCGTCAGATCGATGTCAATCGCGTTATAGCCCGAGAAGTTGCGCGCGACGATGCTGCCGTTGATCCAGATCGTCGCCGCCGTCGCAATCGCGCCGAAATGCAGTTCCAGCCGCTTGCCGCGATCGGCGGGGTCGAGCCGCAGCGTCCGGCGATACCAGCCGATCCCGCGCGGGCGATACCCCTGTGCGACGTTCGCGGTCTCGACAAAGCCCTGCGCCGACGCCCAGTCGTGCGGCAGCGTCACCGCCGCCCAGTCGCTGTCGTCATAATCCATCGCCGCCGCCCCGCGCGCGTTGCCGGCCTTGGCGTTGCCATAGGTATCGTCATGGGTGACCGGCGGCGGCGCGACGATGTCGCCTTCATGGAACAGCCAGCCCAGCGCGAGCAGCGTCCGCGACGGATCCTCGACCGGCAACCGTTCGAACAGGCCGTCGCGCGGGGCCAGACCATGGAGCAGCCCGCTTTGCTCCGCATCGCGCGGGGCGGCGAGCGAGCGCATCGGCAGCGTCGCCGCCGCCAGCGTGCCCGCGGTTCCGGTCAGCAGGGCGCGGCGGCCCAGCGGCATGAACGTCATCCGATCTCTCCCGTTATCCATCGATCGCGGCGCGCAGCGCCCGCACGACCGTCTCATCGGTCCGCGCCAGTCCCGGCCCGGCAAAGCCGAGCGCGTGGACGCGCGCATCTTCCTGCGGGACCGCGACCCCGGCCGAGGCATGGACCTCCACCGCGCCGGTCTCCGACAGCAATGCCACGACATTGTCGGGCCGGACGCCCGATCCCGGCATCACCGCGATCCGCCCCGCCGCCGCGCGGCGCATCGCGGCGATCACCGCCGCCCCATCGAGAGCACGCACCGCGCCACCCGATGTCAGGATGCGGGCAAAGCCATGCGCCACCGCTGGTTCGATCGCCGCCACCGGATCGGACAGCAGGTCGACCGCGCGGTGCAGCGTCAGGTCGATATCGTCGCGGACTGCGCGGACCGCCGCGACCCATTCGCGCAGGACCGCTTCGTCGATCGCGCCATCCCGCACCGCGCCGAACACCAGCCCGTCGACCCCGGCGGCGATCAGCGCCTGCGTATCGGCGATCGCCGTCGCCACTTCCGCGGCATCATAGGCAAAGTCACCGGCGCGCGGCCGGACCATCGCATGGACCCGAACCCCCGCCGCCCGCGCCCGCGCGACGACCAGTGCCGCCAGTCCCGGCGACGGCGTCAGCCCGCCCACCGACAGCGCACCGCACAACTCGATCCGGTCCGCCCCCCCGGATATCGCAGCGTCGCACCCCGCAACGCTGTCGATACAGATTTCCAGCGTCGTCCGCGGCATGCGCCCCCCAATCGGTTTGTAGGACCAATGAAGCCTCGCCGCCGAAGGTCAAGCGCCTTCCCGTGCTTGACTCCCGGACGTACCCGGCATAAGCGCGCCGGCAAGCGTCGTGGCTGGATTCGTCCAGGTCCGACGTCCGTCCGAGACAGCAGGTGCGGGTTTCCCGCTTAATGTCCTGCCGAGGCGGGGAATGCGTTAACTCGCCGGGCGCAGCATCTGCCACGCCGGGCCAGCCATGGGAAATCCGCGCGACTGCCCGGTTCCTTCGCATGGCGACCATGCCCCTTCACGGACTGTCGCCCCGTTTGTCGCATCTGCGACGGGCGGATTGTTCGCGGGCGTTTTCCGAATTGTCGGAAATACGCCCCAGTTAAGGAGAACGGCATGGATCGCACTCAGAAGAGTGAAGCCGTCGCCGAGCTGAACCGCACCTTCAACGAGGTCGGCGTGGTGGTCGTCACCCGCAACCTCGGCATGACCGTCGCACAATCGACGGGCCTGCGTAACAAGATGCGTGACGCCGGCGCGAGCTACAAGGTCTCGAAGAACCGTCTTGCCCGGATCGCAGCCGAAGGCACGCCGTACGCGGTGATCGCCGACCTGCTGACCGGCCCGACGGCGCTTGCGACGTCGACCGACCCCGTTGCCGCGGCACGGGTCATCAACGACTTCGCCAAGACGAACGACAAGATCGAGATCGTCGGTGGCGCGATGGGCGGCCAGCTCCTCGATGCGGAAGGTATCAAGGCACTCGCCTCGCTGCCGTCGCTCGACGAACTGCGCGCCAAGATCGTCGGCCTCATCGTTGCCCCGGCAACGAAGCTGGCGACCATCACCCAGGCTCCCGCGGCACAGATCGCCCGGGTCCTGTCGGCATATGCGGAGAAGGACGCAGCCTGATCGGCGGCTTCCGACCCATTTACCCCTATCTGATTTACGGAGAATATCATGGCTGACCTCAACGCAATCGTCGACCAGCTGAGCGAACTGACCGTCCTCGAAGCAGCTGAACTCTCGAAGCTGCTCGAAGAAAAGTGGGGCGTTTCGGCCGCTGCTGCCGTTGCTGCTGCTCCGGCCGCTGGCGGTGGCGCCGCTGCCCCGGCTGCTGAAGAGCAGACCGAATTCGACGTCATCCTGACCGGCGACGGTGGCAAGAAGATCAACGTCATCAAGGAAGTCCGTGCCATCACCGGTCTCGGCCTGACCGAAGCCAAGGCGCTGGTCGAAGGCGCTCCGAAGGCCGTCAAGGAAGGCGTCAACAAGGACGAAGCCGCCAAGATCAAGGCGCAGCTCGAAGGCGCCGGCGCAACCGTCGAAGTCAAGTAAGCTGCAGACGGGACAGCGGACCCCATGGGTCCGCTATCTCCGTCAAGGCCGGCCGGCGGGCCGCAAGGCCCGACCGACGGGATGGAATTCACTTCCATCCCGGCTTGGCGACAAAGAAGAGGGGCGATCCGGCGACGGGTCGCCCCTTTTTTTGTCCAACGCCGGCAAGGTCCGACCATCGAGCCCGCGCAGCAATCGAAGACCGGCGGCGCCTTGCGCCGGTAACAAAACACCCGCATCCTTCAGGCCATGGCAATCGTATCGCTCGCGCTGTTCCTGACGGCGGCCACCACGTCGGTCGTACCCCCGCCGCCCCAGCAACGTCTGGCCCGCTGGACGCCCGGTCCGGTCCGATGCGGCGGTACCGTCATCGATCCGGTACGACTGGTCCGGTCGCGCCCCGAACTGGCTTGGGGCGAAGTACCGTTGAAGGTGCTCACCTTGCGCTTCCGCATCGATGCGAGCGGTCGGCCGCTGTCGATCAAGCGGGACGGCAGCAATGATTTCATCCCGTTCGGCAGCGATCTCGTCCCGGCCTTCGCCGCATCGCAGTTCGCGTCCGGCAGTCCGCGAAACGACTGCGCGATCGACTATACGATCGAACTGACCACGCTTGCGACGGCGGACCGGGCCGACCTCATGGCCTATTCGCTCGATCCGAGCAGTGGCCCGTTACCCCCCGAAGGGTGGGACCGGATCACGCCACCCGATACAGATTGCCGGCGTCGGCCGTATCCGGCGGACCTGTTGCGCGCCTTTCCCGATTTCGACAAGCTTCCCGGCACGCCGGGCGAACGGCAATGGTCGATGACCGGCTACGACCTCGACAAAAAGGGTCGCCCGATCAACGTGCGAACCGTTGCTGGTACCGGCGATGCCGCACTGGATGCGGCGTCGCGCAAGGCCGTCGCGAAATCGCGTTTCGTCGCAGGTGCGCGTACCGGCTGCATGTACCCCTATTGGCGTGGCCCGCTCCGGATCGCGGCACCACCCGCTCCGCCAGAAGATGCGTTCGGTCCAACGCCGCACTGCCCGACCGCGCCGTGGGTCCAGCAACCACGGCTGATCTATCCGCCGGCGTGGAACCGCCGTTCGATCGAAGGATGGGTGGTGGTCCAGTTCGATGTCGCCCCTTGGGGCGAAGTCGGCAACACGCGGGTGCTGGCAAGCGAGCCGGCCGAGGATTTCGGTCGGGAAGCGATGCAGGTGGTCCGCACCGCGCGTCGCGCGCCGTCGACGACCGGTGCGAGCGGCTGTATCGAACGCATCCGCTTCGCGATCCGACCGCCCGGAGCAGCCGCCAGCGCCGACGTGCCGCCGCCACCGCCGGTGGTCATCGAGTAACGCCGGGGCGGATCGCGCCGCCCCGGCGTCCCGGTTAGGGGACCGTCACCGTCTGCACCGGCACGCCTTTCAGCTCCGGCAGTGCGCCCAGTTGCGGCTTCACCTTGGCCAGATCGCCGACCACGACCAGCGTGAACTTGTCGAGCGGCAGGCTCTGCCGGATCGCGCTGCTGAACTGCGCGTCGCTGACCGCCATGGTCGCCGGTACATAGCGGTCGAGCCAGTTGGCCGGCAGGCCCAGCGCGTCGCGCGTCACAAGTTGCCCGATCAGCGAGGCGCTGTCCGAACTGCGCAATACGAACAGCCCGGCATTGTAGCTGCGCATGCCGCCGGCTTCCTCGGCGCTCGGCGGGGTCGATTGCAGCGTCCGGATTTCGTGGAACACTTCCTTTAGCGACGCGCCGGTCACCGCGGTCGTCACATCGGCATCGAACGTCCAGCGCGCGTCACCCGGGCGCTGGGCGATCCCCGATCCGGGCGAATAGGTATAGCCCTTGTCCTCGCGAATATTGCGGGTGATCCGCGACGAGAAGCTGCCGCCGAGCAGCGCATTGGCGACGCGTAGCGGAATGTCGCCGTCGCTTCCGGCCAGCGGCGATGCCCAGTCGAGCCGGATCGTCGATTGCGGCGCATCCGGCCGGTCGACCAGCAACACACGGGGTCCCGCCGCGGCGGTCGGCACCAGCGACAGACGTGCCGGCCCCTTCTGCCAATCGCCGAATGCCTGCTGCACGGCGGCCTTCACCTTCGCCGGATCGAACCGTCCCGCGACATACAGCCGCGCGCGCTGCGCACCGAAATTGGTGGCGTAGAAGCGCTTCACCTGATCGAGCGTATAGCCGTTCAGCTGCGCAGGCGTCGGCAGGATGCGACCATAGGGATGGTCGCCATAGGTCGCACGGGCCAGCGCATAGTCGGCCAGCATCCCCGGCTGCGCCAGCGACTGCGTCAGTGAGCGCGCGCTGTTCGCCTTGACGCGATCGAACTCGCCGGCCGGAAAGGTCGGATGACGGGCGACGTCACCGATCAGCGCAACCGCCTGCGGTGCGAATTCGCTCAGGCCGCTCATGCTGATCGACGTGCCGGTATAGCCGACCCGCACGCCCAGATTGCCGCCCATGCCGGCGGCGGCGGTGGCAAGCGCCGCCGAATCGCGATTGCCGGCCCCTTCCTTCATCATGCTGCCGGCCAGATCGGCGAGCCACGGATCGCGGCCTTCCTCCAGATTGCCGGCATAGACCTGCAACACCATCGTGACCTTCGGCGCGTTGCCATAGGGAATCAGCGTCACGCCCATGCCATTGGGCAGGGTGTAGGTTTCCGAGGCGGGCACGGTGAATGGCTTGGGCGCACCGATTTCGGGCGCGGGGAGTGCCGGCGGCGGGGTTTGTGCGGCAAGCGGCGCGGCGATCAGCGCAAGGCCGGCGAGAAGGATCGAACGGCGCATCTCACTTGCCTCCCTTGGCGGCACTGCCGGGCACGATGGTGTAGATCGAACGGTTGGTCGGGCGCAGATACTCCTGCGCCGTCTTCTGGATCAGCGCGGGGGTAACCTTGGCAAAGCCTGCTTCGATCCGGTTCACCGCCTGCGGATCATTGTCGAACAGCGCATAGACGGCGAGCAGGTCGATCAGCCCGACGCGCGTGCCGCCATCGACCGACGAATACAGGTCGGAGCGCAATTTGGTCCGTGCCCGGTCGAGTTCGCCCTGCGTGACCGGGGTCGTCCGCAATTGCTCCATGACGCCATCCACCGCCTGCCGGATTTGGGCGTCGGTATATTGCGGATCGTGGGTGAAGTTGAATGCCCACAGCATCGGGCCGTTGTAATTATACATGTTGCCCAGCGAGGCATTGATCCCGCCTGACAGATCGCCGGTAATGCCGGTTTCGGACACCAGCTTGCGCGACAGGCGGCTGTCGTCGCCCTGCACCAGCATCTGATCGATCAGCCCCATCGCATACCATTCCGGCGTGCCGCGCGGCGGCATGTGATAGCCCGCCGCCCAACCGGGCTTGGGCGCCAGCGCGTCGACGCGGCTGCGGGTTTTTTCCGCGGTCTGGCGCGGCTCGGTCAGGTCGGGCAGCACGACCGGCGCGCCCTTTTGCAGCGGGCCGAAATATTTGCGGACCATGGCTTCGGCCCGGGCATAGTCGATATCGCCCGCGACCACGAGCACCGCATTGTTCGGGCGATAGAAGGCGGAGTGGAACTGCTTGGCATCGGCGACCGTCGCCGCCTCGATCTCCTTCAGATCGCCGTAGAAATTATGGCTGTTATACCAGTTGGTGTTGGCCAGCATCGGCAGGTCGATCCATGGCCAGCTGCCATAGGGCTGGTTGAGGACGTTGACCTTCACCTCATTGCCGACGACGCCCTGCTGGTTCTTCAGCACCGTGTCGTCGATGACCGGGCGGGCCATGCGATCGGCCTCCAGCCACAGAATGCGCTCCAGCGCGTTCGACGGCGCGATCTCGAAATAATTGGTGAAATCGAACCGGGTCGATCCGTTCAACACGCCGCCGGCATTGCTGATCGTGTTGATGAACACGCCCTTCGGTGCGTTCTGCGAACCCTGGAACATCAGATGTTCGAACAGATGCGCAAAGCCGGTGCGTTCGCGCGGTTCGACGCGGAAGCCGATGCCGTAATAGACGCCGACGGTGACCGTCGGGGCCAGCGTGTCGCGCGACAACACGACCTTCAACCCGTTGGGCAGCGTCAGGTACCGCATGTCGATCGCCAGCTTCGCCGGCGCGGTGGCGACGGGGCGCGATTGCGCCGCCGATACGGTCGCCGTCACCGGCAGCGCGGCCAGCGCCGCCCCCAGCAACAGCCGCTTCATGATACGCGTCATCGATCCCCCCTTTTGCTATTCAGTCGTCGGTATCGTTTTCCTCTGCCGTATCGGCATGGACCAGAATGTCGCCGGGCTGGCATTCGAGCACCCGGCAGATCGCATCGAGCGTGGTAAAGCGGATCGCCCGCGCCTTGCCGGTCTTCAGGATCGACAGGTTGGCGAGCGTGATATCGACCGCCTGCGCCAGTTCGGTGAGTGTCATGCGTCGGGCAAGCAACACTTCGTCGAGGCGGACCAGCACCGCCATCAGACCGTCCCCTCCAGATCCTCGCGAAGCGCCGCACCCTCGGCAAACACCCGGGCCAGCACGAACGCGACCAGCACCGACAACCAGCCCCCGATCGACAAGGACGAGCCGTCCGGCCCGACCCCGATGCCATCGAAGCGCGGCAGGATCGCGAACAACGGAATGTCGAGCAGCTGGATGGCGAGCAACGCCCAGCCGATCGCGCGCACCCGCCGGGCGTTGGGCGACGCGAACGTCTCCCCCGCCAGCACGGTGCGGAGGACGGCGATCAACCGCGAGAAGATGACATGAGCCGGCACCGACGCGACGACGCCGAGCAGCAACAGCGCACGGATGCCGCCAATCACGCGTTCGACATCGATCGCCGGATATTTGGCGGCCATCCGCGCGGCGAGCATGTCGTGCAACGGCAGACTGGCGATGGCCGCCAGCAGGAAAACGATCGCAAAGAGAATATTGAGCGCGAGCAACAGCCGCAGCACGCCGAGGGTCAATCGCAATATCCGGTCCCGCCGCCCCATGCCGCCCTCATTCCTGTCCGGTGCGGACGCTACCGGGTATATCGATTATCGCCAAGGGCGATGGCGGCGTTACGTGCGCCGCACCTGTCCATAGAGCCGCACTTCCAGCCGATCGGTCATGCGGTCGCCGCGATCGGTGAAGATCGGGGCGAGCTTGCCCTGCGGCGCGGCGGGACCGACCATGAACGCGGCGGTGGTGCGCGATTCGCGACCGTCCTCCCACCGATAACGCGCGTCGATCGCGATCATCGGCACGAAGAATGGCCGGTCCCGCGCGGTGACGATGTTCACCGCCACGCGTGGAAGGGTCATCGTCGCCTCCAGATGCCGCTGCTCGCCCGCACCCAGCGCGAACGGGTCGAGCCCGCGCTTGCCGTCATTGGCGAAGAAATCAGCGATCGCGTCGTCCTGTCCGGCATGGGCGGTCAGCAACATCGTCGCGACGCTGACCTCGGTCACCGGCATCGATGCCGGATTGCCGACCGTCAGGTCGAAATCGAGCAGGATGCGCTCACCTTCGGTCCCGACGCGGATCGGGGCGAGCTGGAATTCGAGGAACGGCCCCGGCGTCGGCGCGGGCGCGGCGGGGGGTGGCGGGACGACCGGCGCGGGGGGCGGCGGCGCGGCGCGCGGCGGGGCGGCCGGGGGTGCCGGTTCGGGCGGCAGGACCGGGACCGGCGCGGCATCGTCGACCACCGCCGCCGATCCGCGCTGTCGCCGGGCGAACAGCAGGGCCACGCCGGTCGCGACCACGATCCCGCCGAGGAACCACAGCCACCATGGCAGCGAATCGCCGGTCGGTGCCGGAGCGGGTTCGGCGGCGGCGGGGGTCGGGAGCGGGTCGGGCGTGGGCGAGGCGAGCGGCGTCGTCAGCACCTGCGGCGCTGCATAGGTCGCCGCCGGGGTCGGCACCGCCGTGGGGACGGCGACCGGGGTCGAAGTTGGCGAAGGTGTCACGCGCGGACGTGGCGCGGCCGGGGTCGGCGTGGCGGTCGGGACCGGGGCGCGGGGGGCGCGCGGGGTCGGCGTCGGGCTGGGGCGCGGCGTCGGGGTTGCGGTCGGCGTCGAAGTTGGCACCGGGGTCGGCACGACCTGCGGCGTGATGTCGTAGATCGGGATCGATCCGCCGGGTTGCGCCTGCTGCGCGGCGGCGGGTACGGCAAGAGTCGCGAGGATCGCCGCGCACGAAAGCTGGAACTGCATCGCCGCCCTGAACCGGGGTTTGCGCGCGAGCGTTAGCCCACCCGGCCCCCGGTTGCGACGAAACGGGTTGGTTCCACGGCCAGTCGAACCGGCGGCTGGCCCGCGTTGACACACTCCGCCACCGCTTCTATATGGACGGCTTGCGACAGGACCGGGAAAGAATGCGTCGTCGCGCAACGCATTCCATGCATAGGCCCGTCGCCATTCCAGGACGCTCGATCAGCTGCGGCCCATCATGGGTGACGCGGCTTTCGTCGTCCCGATCGCACGCCAGCCCGGTGGCAACCGGGCACGAGATTTGACTGCAAGCGAGGCCCACGACTCCATGGCGACCAAGGCAACCGCAACCGGCACGCACAAGCGCCGCATCCGCAAGGTGTTCGGCGACATCCACGAAGTGGTGCAGATGCCGAACCTGATCGAGGTTCAGCGCGAGAGCTATGAACAGTTCCTGCGTTCCGACCCGTCGATCGGCTATGTCTCCGGCCTCGAAAAGACGCTGCGGTCGGTATTCCCGATCCGCGACTTCGCCGGCACCGCCGAGCTCGACTTCGTCACCTACGAACTGGAAGATCCCAAGTTCGACGTGGAAGAATGCCGCCAGCGCGGCATCACCTATGCCGCGCCGATGCGGGTCACGCTGCGCCTGATCGTGTTCGAGGTCGACGCCGATACCGAAGCCCGGTCGGTGCTCGATATCAAGGAGCAGGACGTCTATATGGGCGACATGCCCCTGATGACGGGCAACGGCACCTTCTTCATCAACGGCACCGAGCGCGTGATCGTGTCGCAGATGCACCGGTCGCCGGGCGTGCTGTTCGACCATGACCGCGGCAAGACCCACGCCAGCGGCAAGTATCTGTTCGCCGCGCGCGTCATTCCGTATCGCGGGTCGTGGCTCGATTTCGAATTCGACGCCAAGGACATCGTCAACGTCCGCATCGACCGCAAGCGCAAGCTGCCGGTCACGTCGCTGCTCTATGCGCTGGGTATGACCGGCGAGGACATCCTCAACCACTTCTACAACCGCGTGACCTTCGTCCGTGGCGAAGGCGGCTGGCGGATTCCGTATGCGCCGGAAAACTGGCGTGGTCAGAAGCCGTCGTTCGACATCGTTGATGCGAACACCGGCGAAGTCGTGTTCCCGGCGGGCACCAAGATTTCGCCGCGCCTCGCCAACAAGGCGGGCAAGGACGGTCTGACCGACCTGCTGATCCCGACCGAGGAAATCTTCGGCCGCTACAGCGCCTATGACCTGATCAACGAGACGACCGGCCAGATCTATATCGAAGCCGGCGACGAAGTGACCGCCGAGAATCTCGAACTGCTCGACCAGGCAGGCATCGAGCGGATCGAACTGCTCGACATCGATCACGTGTCGACCGGTCCGTGGATCCGCAACACGCTGAACGTCGACAAGGCCGAGGAGCGCGAACAGGCGCTGTCAGACATCTATCGCGTGATGCGCCCTGGCGAGCCGCCGACGCTGGAAACCGCCGAATCGCTGTTCGCCGGCCTGTTCTTTGATCCCGAACGCTACGACCTGTCGGCCGTCGGCCGCGTGAAGCTGAACATGCGCCTCGACCTCGACGCGCCGGACACGGTGACCACGCTGCGCAGCGAGGACATCCTGGCGGTCGTCAAGACGCTGGTCGACCTGAAGGACGGCAAGGGCGAAGTCGACGATATCGACAATCTCGGCAACCGCCGCGTGCGGTCGGTCGGCGAGCTGCTGGAAAACCAGTATCGCGTCGGGCTGTTGCGCATGGAGCGTGCGGTCAAGGAGCGCATGTCGTCGGTCGACGTATCGACGGTCATGCCGAACGACCTGATCAACGCCAAGCCGGCGGTTGCGGCCGTTCGCGAGTTCTTCGGTTCGTCGCAGCTGTCGCAGTTCATGGATCAGACCAACCCGCTGTCCGAAGTGACGCACAAGCGTCGCGTTTCGGCGCTCGGGCCGGGCGGTCTGACCCGCGAGCGTGCAGGCTTCGAAGTCCGCGACGTTCACCCGACCCATTATGGCCGTATCTGCCCGATCGAAACGCCGGAAGGCCCGAACATCGGTCTCATCAACAGCCTCGCAACGTTCAGCCGCGTCAACAAGTACGGCTTCATCGAAACCCCGTATCGTCGCATCGTCGACGGCAAGGTCACGAACGACGTCGTGTATCTGTCGGCGATGGAAGAGCAGAAGCACACCGTCGCGCAGGCGTCGGCCACGCTGAACGAGGACAGCAGCTTCGCCGAGGAACTGGTGTCGGCACGTCAGGCCGGCGAATTCCTGATGGCGCTGCCGGAAAACGTCACGCTGATGGACGTTTCGCCGAAGCAGCTCGTGTCGGTCGCCGCGTCGCTCATTCCGTTCCTCGAAAACGATGACGCCAACCGCGCGTTGATGGGTTCGAACATGCAGCGGCAGGCCGTGCCGCTGGTGAAGGCGGAAGCGCCGTTCGTCGGCACCGGCATGGAAGAGACCGTGGCGCGCGATTCGGGCGCGGCGATCTCAGCCAAGCGCGCCGGCGTCGTCGATCAGGTCGATGCGGCCCGTATCGTCATCCGCGCGACCGGTGAGGTCGATGCGGCGGAGAGCGGCGTCGACATCTACACGTTGATGAAGTTCCAGCGTTCGAACCAGTCGACCTGCATCAACCAGCGTCCGCTGGTGAAGGTGGGCGACGTGGTGAAGGCCGGCGAAGTCATCGCCGACGGTCCGTCGACCGAGTTCGGCGAACTGGCACTGGGCCGCAACGCCCTCGTCGCGTTCATGCCGTGGAACGGCTACAACTACGAGGATTCGATCCTCATCAGCGAGCGGATCGTGAAGGACGACGTGTTCACGTCGATCCATATCGACGAGTTCGAAGTGATGGCCCGCGACACCAAGCTGGGGCCGGAAGACATCACCCGCGACATTCCGAACGTGGGTGAAGAAGCGCTGCGCAACCTCGACGAGGCGGGCATCGTGTATATCGGTGCCGAGGTCGAACCGGGCGACATCCTGGCCGGCAAGATCACGCCCAAGGGTGAATCGCCGATGACGCCGGAGGAAAAGCTCCTGCGCGCGATCTTCGGCGAAAAGGCCAGCGACGTGCGCGACACCTCGCTGCGCCTGCCGCCGGGCGTGTCGGGTACGGTCGTCGACGTTCGCGTCTTCAACCGCCACGGCATCGACAAGGACGAGCGCGCGATGGCGATCGAGCGCGAGGAGATCGAGCGCCTGAAGAAGGACTCGGACGACGAGCGCGGCATCCTCAACCGGGCGACCTGGTCGCGTCTGCGCGAAATGCTCGAAGGGCAGACCGCGACGGCCGCGCCCAAGGGCGTGAAGAAGGGCGTGGTCATCGACCGCGAGCTGCTCGACAGCGTCGAGAAGCACGAGTGGTGGCGCTTCGCCGTTGCCGACGATGCGGCGCAGGGCAATCTCGAAGCGGTCAAGGCGCAGTATGACGAGGCGGTGAAGCGGATCACCGACAAGTTCCATGACCGTCGTGAGAAGCTGGAGCGTGGCGACGAGCTGCCGCCCGGCGTGCTGAAGATGGTCAAGGTGTTCGTCGCGGTGAAGCGCAAGCTGCAGCCGGGCGACAAGATGGCCGGCCGTCACGGCAACAAGGGCGTCATCAGCCGCATCCTGCCGGCGGAGGACATGCCGTTCCTCGCCGACGGGACGCCGGTCGACCTCGTGCTCAACCCGCTGGGCGTGCCGTCGCGCATGAACGTCGGGCAGATCTTCGAAACGCATCTCGGCTGGGCCGCCCGCAACCTCGGCATGGAAGTCGCCCGGTCGCTGCGCGACTGGCGCGAGGCCAATCCGGACGCGGTCGGCGGCGAAATGCCGGCGGCGGTCAAGGATCGGCTGAAGGAGATCTACGGCGATCACTATGCCGAGGACATCGACAGCCGTTCGAACGAGCAGCTGGCCGAGCTGGTCCAGAATATCAGCACGGGCGTGCCGATGGGCACCCCGGTGTTCGACGGCGCACGCGAAAGCGACGTGTCGGACATGCTGGAGCTGGCCGGTCTCGACACGTCGGGTCAGTCGGTGCTGTTCGACGGGCGGACCGGCGACCAGTTCGACCGGATGGTCACCGTCGGCATCATCTACATGCTGAAGCTGCACCACCTCGTCGACGACAAGATCCACGCGCGTTCGATCGGGCCGTACAGCCTCGTTACCCAGCAGCCGCTGGGCGGCAAGGCGCAGTTCGGTGGCCAGCGTTTCGGGGAAATGGAAGTGTGGGCGCTCCAAGCCTATGGTGCCGCCTACACGCTCCAGGAAATGCTGACGGTGAAGTCCGACGACGTGGTCGGCCGCACCAAGGTCTATGAAGCGATCGTCAAGGGTGACGACACCTTCGAGGCCGGCATCCCGGAAAGCTTCAACGTGCTGGTCAAGGAAATGCGCTCGCTGGGTCTCAACATCGAGCTGGGCAGCATCGAAAAGCCGGAAGAACTGGCCGACGCGGCGGAATAAGCGACCAAATCTCCCTCTCCCCGCGTGCGGGGAGAGGGTCGGGGAGAGGGGTAGTCCACTACCCTCTCCGCACTTCCCCTCTCCCAACCCTCTCCCCTGAAGGAGAGAGGGCTATGAGGTAAGATCATGAACGAACTGACCAATTTCGCGAACCCGGTGGCCAAGCCGGAAACCTTCGACATGATCCAGATCGGGATCGCCAGCCCCGAGCGTATCCGCTCGTGGTCGTTCGGCGAGATCAAGAAGCCCGAGACGATCAACTATCGCACGTTCAAGCCTGAGCGGGACGGCCTGTTCTGCGCGCGCATCTTCGGTCCGATCAAGGACTACGAGTGCCTGTGCGGCAAGTACAAGCGCATGAAGTACAAGGGCATCGTCTGCGAGAAGTGCGGTGTCGAAGTCACGGTGTCGAAGGTCCGCCGCGAGCGGATGGGCCATATCGAACTGGCCGCGCCCGTCGCGCACATCTGGTTCCTGAAGTCGCTGCCGTCGCGGATCGGCCTGCTGCTCGACATGCAGTTGAAGCAGCTTGAGCGGGTGCTGTACTTCGAATCGTACATCGTCATCGAGCCGGGCCTGACCGCGCTCGAAAAGTATCAGCTCCTCACCGAGGACGAACTGCTCGACGCGCAGGACCAGTATGGCGAGGACGCGTTCTCGGCCGGGATCGGCGCCGAAGCGGTCAAGCAGATGCTGATCGACCTCGACCTCGAGGGCGAGAAGCGCGACCTGCTCGAAGAGCTGGCCGTCACCAAGTCGGAACTGAAGCCCAAGAAGATCATCAAGCGGCTGAAGGTCGTCGAGAGCTTCCTAGAGTCGGGCAACCGTCCCGAATGGATGATCCTCGACGTCGTGCCGGTCATTCCGCCCGAACTGCGCCCGCTGGTGCCGCTGGACGGCGGTCGCTTCGCCACGTCGGATCTGAACGACCTGTACCGCCGCGTCATCAACCGCAACAACCGGTTGAAGCGGCTGATGGAACTGCGCGCGCCGGACATCATCGTCCGCAACGAAAAGCGCATGTTGCAGGAAGCGGTCGACGCACTGTTCGACAACGGCCGTCGTGGTCGCACGATCACCGGCGCCAACAAGCGTCCGCTGAAGTCGCTGTCCGACATGCTCAAGGGCAAGCAGGGCCGCTTCCGCCAGAACCTGCTCGGCAAGCGCGTCGACTATTCGGGTCGTTCGGTCATCGTGACCGGGCCGGAACTCAAGCTGCACCAGTGCGGCCTGCCCAAGAAGATGGCGCTCGAGCTGTTCAAGCCGTTCATCTATGCGCGCCTCGACGCCAAGGGCCTGAGCATGACGCTCAAGCAGGCGAAGAAGTGGGTCGAGAAGGAACGCAAGGAAGTCTGGGACATCCTCGACGAAGTCATTCGCGAGCACCCGGTCATGCTGAACCGCGCGCCGACGCTCCACCGTCTGGGCATCCAGGCGTTCGAGCCGGTGCTGATCGAGGGCAAGGCGATCCAGCTTCACCCGTTGGTCTGCTCGGCGTTCAACGCCGACTTCGACGGCGACCAGATGGCCGTCCACGTTCCGCTGTCGCTCGAAGCGCAGTTGGAAGCGCGCGTCCTGATGATGTCGACCAACAACATTCTGTCGCCCGCCAACGGCAAGCCGATCATCGTGCCGTCGCAGGACATGGTGCTGGGCCTCTATTACCTGTCGATGGAAAAGACGAACGAGCCGGGCGAAGGCATGCTGCTGGGCGACATGGCGGAGGTGCATCAGGCACTCCACGCCGGTGCCGTCACGCTGCATACCAAGATCATCAGCCGCGTTCCGCAGACCGACGAGAACGGCAAGCAGTATCTCAAGCGCTATGAGACCACGCCGGGTCGCATGCTGCTGGGCGAAACGCTGCCGCACAGCCACAAGGTGCCGTTCGAAACGGTCAACCGCCTGCTGACCAAGAAGGACGTCGGCGACGTCATCGACGAGGTGTATCGCCATACCGGTCAGAAGGAGACCGTGCTGTTCGCCGATGCGATCATGGCGCTGGGCTTCCGCCACGCGTTCAAGGCCGGCATCTCGTTCGGCAAGGACGACATGCTGATCGCGCCGGACAAGGACAAGCTGGTCGACGAGACGCGCGACCAGGTGAAGGACTTCGAGCAGCAATATCAGGACGGCCTGATTACCCAGCAGGAGAAGTACAACAAGGTGATCGACGCCTGGAGCCGGTGCGGCGATCAGGTGGCGACGTCGATGATGGACGAGATCAAGGCGGTCCGCCGCTTCGAGGACGGTCCCGACAAGGGCCGCGAAAAGCCGATCAACTCGATCTACATGATGGCCCACTCCGGGGCACGCGGCAGCCAAGCGCAGATCAAGCAGCTCGCCGGCATGCGCGGACTGATGGCCAAGCCGTCGGGCGAGATCATCGAAACGCCGATCATCTCGAACTTCAAGGAAGGCCTGACCGTCCTTGAATATTTCAACTCGACTCACGGTGCCCGCAAGGGTCTGGCGGATACGGCGCTCAAGACGGCGAACTCGGGGTACCTCACCCGCCGTCTGGTCGACGTGTCGCAGGACTGCGTCATTATCATGGAAGACTGCGGTACCCAGCGCGCGCTGGAAATGCGGTCGATCATCGAAGGTGGTGCGACGATCGCGTCGCTCGGCGAACGCATCCTCGGCCGCACCACGGCAGAAGACGTCGTCGATCCGAAGACCGGCGAAGTCGTGTTCCCGACCGGAACGCTGCTCGACGAGGCGATGATCACCCGTATCGAGGGCATCGGGCTTCAGGCGATGAAGATCCGCAGCCCGCTGGTCTGCGAAGCCAAGGTCGGCGTCTGCGGCACCTGCTATGGCCGTGACCTTGCCCGGGGTACCCCGGTGAACATCGGCGAAGCGGTCGGCGTCATCGCGGCGCAGTCGATCGGCGAGCCGGGTACGCAGTTGACCATGCGTACCTTCCACATCGGTGGTGCGGCGCAGCTGAACGAACAGTCGAACCTCGAAGCGCCGGTCGACGGCACGGTCGAGTTCCGCGACCTGCGCCTGATCGAGGATCAGCGCGGGCGCCGGGTGGTGCTCAGCCGTTCGGGTGAGATCGCGATCGTCGACATGGACGGCCGCGATCTGTCGGTCCACCGCATCCCGTACGGTGCGTATGTGCTGTTCGACGATGGCCACATCGTCTCGCAGGGCGACCGCATGGCGGAGTGGGACCCGTTCACCGCGCCGCTCATCACCGAAACCGGCGGTACGGTGAAGTTCATCGATCTGATCGAGAACAAGACCGTCACCGAGCGCGTCGACGAAGCGACCGGCATCGCCCAGCGCGAAATCATCGAATATCGCGTGACGACCAAGTCGAAGGAGGATCTGCGTCCGCGCATGACCCTGCTCGATGCGAATTCGGGCGAGGCCGCGCGCTACATGCTGGCACCCGGCGCGACCCTGTCGGTCGAGGACGGTGCACAGGTGCAGGCGGGCGACGTTCTTGCCCGTGTCGCCCGTGAATCGGCCAAGACCCGCGACATCACCGGCGGTCTGCCGCGCGTCGCCGAATTGTTCGAAGCGCGTATCCCGAAGGAAGCGGCGATCATCGCCAAGGTTTCGGGCCGCGTGATCTTCGGCAAGGATTACAAGGCGAAGCGCAAGATCGGCATCCAGCCCGAGGATGGCGGCGATGTCGTCGAGTATCTGATCCCGAAGTCGAAGGTCATCGACGTTCAGGAAGGCGACTATGTCAAGCGCGGCGACAACCTGATCGGTGGTTCGCCGAACCCGCACGACATTCTGGAAACGCTCGGCATCGAGCCGCTGGCCGAATATCTGGTCAGCGAAATCCAGGGCGTCTATCGACTGCAGGGCGTGAAGATCAACGACAAGCACATCGAGACGATCGTTCGTCAGATGCTGCAAAAGGTCGAGATCACCGACGGTGGCGACACCACCCTGCTGGCCGGCGAACAGCTCGACCGCGACGAGATGGACGAAGCCAATGCGAAGCTTGCGCCGGGTCTGGCCCCGGCACAGGGCAAGCCGGTGCTGCTCGGCATCACCAAGGCGTCGCTCCAGACGCGGTCGTTCATCTCGGCCGCATCGTTCCAGGAAACGACCCGCGTCCTCACCGAAGCATCGGTGCAGGGCAAGATCGACAGCCTGAACGGTCTGAAGGAGAACGTCATCGTCGGTCGCCTGATCCCGGCGGGCACCGGTGCCGGCATGAACCGCCTGCGCGTGGCGGCATCGTCGCGCGACGCGGCGCTGCGGGCACAGCAAAAGGCGTTGCAGGGCTTCGTCGCGCCGCATTCGGCCGAGGAAGAGCGCGCCGCCGAACAGGCCCGCTCGCCCCGCGACGGACAGGGTGCCAATGATCCGCTGGCCGATGTCGTGCCGTCGGGCACCGGCACCGACGCCGATGCGGGCGAATATCTGAACGACTGATCGTTCGGGTTTTCGTGAAACGAACGAGCCGCCGTCCGGGCAACCGGGCGGCGGTTTCGTTTTGGGGGGGGTGGTGCGCATCACCGCCCCGTCACCCCGGGCTTGCCCCGGGCTCCCGCTTTTTTTGCAGCCGCGACGCCGGATCGACCAAGCCGGCCGACAACCGCGCCGTACCTCCGCGCGGGCGGGGTCTTCGCCCTGGCCCGTTAGCGGGATCGCCCTTCCGTTCGATGGGTGCCAGGAATAGCGTTCGATCCCTGTTCGTCACTCCCGCGCAGGCGGGAATCCATATACGCCAGCGTCGCGAATCCGGCTGAACCGTCAGCGTCTATGGATTCGCTGAGTTCACGAAAGAAGTGCACCATCGATAAGGTGGCAGCGCGAAGGGACGAGATTACAGGCAGCTCAGCCTTGACGAGCGGATCGAGATTGCCCGGCTGATGCAGTGTGGCTGGTCATGGCGACGGATTGGTGCTGCCGTTGG